>DASYOF010000275.1:0-8267 GCA_036007995.1 Thermoplasmata archaeon | reverse complement strand
CGGTCGGCACGTCGTGCCGACCGCTCCGAAGCGTTCCGCCGCCGCCCCGACGGCCGCCCCGAAGTTCCTCCGCCGGGGGAAGGTGAAGGAGGTGTTCGAGGTCTCCCCGAAGGAACTCGAGTTCCGGTTCACCGACGACATCTCGGTGTTCGACAAGCACATTCCGTCGGAGATTCCCCACAAGGGCGAGACGCTCAACCGGACCGCGGCGCACTGGTTCGACCTGTGCGGCCGGCTGGGAATCGCCCACCACTTCCTCGCCCGGTCCAGCCCGACGTCGATGCGGGTGAAGCGCGTCCAGGTGGTCCAGAAGCCGAAGACGCTCGGCGCGCACCCGAAGAACTACCTCGTGCCGCTCGAATTCATCGTCCGGTACTACGTCGCCGGTTCGCTCTGGGACCGGGTCAAGGCCGGCTCGGTGACCGCGGAGGCGCTGGGCTTCTCGCCCGGGAAGACCCTCGCCTACGGCGAGAAGCTCCCGGAGGCGTTCTTCGAGATGACGACGAAGCTCGAGCCGGTCGACCGGCTCCTCACCGCGGCCGAGGCGCGCGAGCTGAGCCAGCTCGATGCGAAGCAGGTCGACGCGGTGAAGGAGATGATCCTGAAGGTCGACGCGGCGATGGAGACCGAGATCGCCCCGCGGGGGCTCCTCCACGTCGACGGCAAGAAGGAGTTCGGCGTCGACGACACCGGTTCGCTCATGGTCGTCGACACGTTCGGGACCGCCGACGAGGACCGGTTCTGGGACCGGGCCGCGTTCGAGCGCGGGCGCCAGGTCGAGTTTTCGAAGGAGTTCGTCCGACAGCACTACCGGTCGACCGGGTACTACGACCTCCTGATGGCCGCTCGCGACGCGAAGCAGCCCGAGCCCCCGATCCCGCCGCTGCCCCCGCTACTGGTCGACGAAGTGAGCCGCCTCTACACGACCGTGTTCCAGCGCCTCACCGGCGAGCCGTTCGTCCCCGGCGGTTGAGGAGCATCGCGCCGCGAGGCTCTCGGAGCCGAACTCCGTCAAGGACCGGGAACCGGAACGGCGAGGGGACGGGGCGAAACGAATGGTCGATCGCGTCTACAAGGGATCCCTGCCGGGGTTCCGTGCGCAGCTGGAGGAACTCCGCGCCGGCTTCGCCGAACTCGCCTCGCCGACCGATTGGACCACGCTGCGGATCGAGCCGTTGCTGCGGCATGTCGACTCGCTCCAGCGTCTCACGGACTCCGCCGACCACGCCCGCGAGTTCTCCCGGCTCACGAAAGGGGTCGCGATGTTCCACTCCGACCTCGTTTACCTCCGATTGAACGTTCAGGAGCTCGCCCGGACGCTTCGGGCCGAGCAAAACCGCCCCGCGAACCGGCGCCCACTCCCCGCCCCGCCGCGACGACGGCGGACGTAGGCCGTCGGCCGACCGGCGGCCCGTGCGCGGGCGGAGCATCGTTCGCTGTTTCACGACGTCTCCGCACCCCTTATCCCCCTCGCCCTCGTCCTCGTCGACGTGCCGACGAAACCCGTTGCGAAGCCGTCCGCGCCTGCCGAAGAGCCCCCCAAAAAGGAGGTCGCGCTCGAGGACCTCGCCGGCGTGGGCCCGACGACCGCGGAGAAGCTCCGGGAGGCCGGCTACACCGACCTGATGGAGCTCGCGACCGCCTCGCCGGGCGACATCGCCGAGGCGGCGGAGATCGGCACCGCGATCGCCCAGAAGATCATCGGCGAGGCGCGCCGCCTCGCGGACGTCGGCTCGTTCGAGGTCGGGACCGTGCTCCTCGAGCGTCGGAAGAAGCTCGGCCGGATCACGACGATGGCCCGTTCGCTCGACGAATTGCTCGGCGGCGGCATCGAGACGCAGGCGATCACGGAGTTCGCCGGCGAGTTCGGCACGGGGAAGACGCAGATCGCCCACCAGGCGGCGGTCGACGTCCAGATGCCGGTCGACCAGGGCGGGCTCAACGGCGAGGTCGTCTACATCGACACCGAATCGACGTTCCGTCCGGAGCGGATCGTCGACATGTCGAAGGCGCTCTCGCTCGACCCGACCGAGACGCTCAGCCGCATCCACGTCGCCCGCGCCTACAACTCCAACCACCAGATGCTCCTCGTCGGCAAGGCGCAGGAGCTCGCGCGCGAGAAGCCGATCAAGTTGATCGTCGTCGACTCGTTGACGGCGCATTTCCGGTCGGAGTACGCCGGTCGGGGCGAGCTCGCCCCCCGCCAGCAGCTCCTCAACAAGCACCTCCACGAGCTCCTGAAGTTCGGGGACACCTACAACGCCGCCGTGATCGTCACCAACCAGGTCTCCTCCCGGCCGGACATCCTGTTCGGCGACCCGACGCGACCGATCGGCGGCAACATCGTCGCCCACGCGGCGACGTACCGTCTCTACCTGCGGAAGTCGAAGCCCCCGAAGCGGATCGCCCGGCTGATCGACTCGCCGAACCTCCCGGAAGGGGAGGCGGTGTACTCGCTCACCCCCGACGGGATCCGCGAGTAGCGCCGACCGGTCGGAGCGCGGTCGCCTTCGCCAGCAGCGTCACCCGTCGGCCCGGCTTCAAGTCGAGCGAGCGGACCGACCGCTCGGTGACCGCGACCGTCAGCCGATGGCGCCCAACCCGGACGACAAGATCCCGACGACCGGACGGTCGCCGACCGCCGCCGTCCCGGATGCGCTCCACGACCCCGGGCCAGGCGTTCCGGGCGCTCGAGCGAAGAGGCCCGAGCGCGACCACGATCGCCTCGGGGTCGATCGTGACGGTCACCCGCTCCCCCTCGACCGCCGTGAACGCAACCGCGGCCGTGAACCCGTCCGGACCGACGAGATGCGGCTCCGGGTCGCTCCGATAGATCCCTGTCAGACCCTGGTGGTGCGGGGGTCGCCCCTCTTCCGGCCATGCGGCCGCCTCGGCCCCCCCCGCGAGGACCGCCCGGCCGCGCGCCGTGAGCCCGCTGCCGCCCCCCTGCTTCCCACCGTGACGCGCCCGGACCATCGGCGCCCCGGCCCGAGCCCGCAGTCGAGCGAGGCGATACACCGCCCGGTCGCGCGATACGCCGACCGCACGCGCGGCGGCGACGACCGACCCTTCCCGGTCGAGGGCCGCGAGCAAGGCGATGTCGAGTGGGGTGACCACCAGATCGTGACCGGTCATCGGGGCCCCGTCGAGTCACCTCGAACGCCGAGCGCGCGATGAGCTTGTCGAGGGCGCGGCGTCATCCCGGGGGCGCGGGCGGGATGGGGCCCTTCCGGTCGCGGGGCGCGTACCGCCACCAGGCGACCCCGACGAGCCGTTCTGCCGGAACCGGCCCGAACGAACGGCTGTCCCGTCCCCGCGGGCCGCCGTCTGAGACCACGTACGCCGATCCGGGAGGGACTTCCGCCCCGTCGATGGCGTCGGTCGGTCGCTCGACCGGCCCAAGCCCCGGTCGGGTCGCCACGCCCGACCGGACGACGAAGACCCTCGCGGGCCCGACGGCCGCCACCCGCTTGATCAGCCACCGGTCCGACCGTTCCGGGTCGGCCAGGACGGCGACGTCGCCCGCACGAAGGGTCGTCGCGCCGGACCGCCACCGCTCCACGAGGAGCCGGTCGCCCGGCTGCAGCGTGGGCCGCATGCTGTCGTCCGCCACCACGACCCGGAGGCTCCTCCACCGACGGAGGAGCGGGGCGGTCCGGTCGTGCTCCGTCGGCATCTTTATGCGAAACGCCGGGTTCGACCGCGCATGTCCGCCGCGCGCACCATCGGTCTCGGAATCGTCGACGCCGTCCGTCCCTCCCGCGTCGTCTTCGCCCACTGCGACATCCCGTGCGGGATATACGACCCGCACGAGGCGCAGATCGCGGCGCTGACGGTCGTCCGGATGACCCAGCTGATCGGGGAGCTCCCGAAGCCCGGCGCCGGCGCGAAGCCGGAGGAACTCGAGGCGTACCAGGCGAAGCTGGCGCGGTACGTCGCGGTGAAGGAGACCCACTCCGAGCGGGTCAAGGCCGAGCTCCGGATCCTCTGGGGCGACTACTTCACCCCAGACCATCTGAAGCAGTACCCGACGCTCCATGAGACGTTCTGGATGGCGATGAAGGCGGCCTCGAAGGCCCGGCAGGGGACGAACCCGGCCGACGCCCTCGAGCTGTCGAAGAAGGTCCAGGAGATCGCGGAGCTCTTCTGGAAGTCGAAGGGTGCGAAGACCCAGCGCGTGCCGTCGATGCAGAAATCCGGCGGCGAGATGGTCTATCCGGCGCCGGCCTAGACGCCCGGTGGACTTCGCGGCGGTCGCGACGGGGTCGGGTCCTCGCGTCACCGGCCCGCGATGACCGAAAGCCTCCCGATCGACGGCCGCTCGCTCACCCTCGAGCAGTTCCTCTCGGTCGTCCGGGGCCATTCGGCGGTCTCGCTCGCCGGCGAGTCCCGGACGGCGATGGCCGCGAGCCGGGCCGTCGTCGACGCCGCGGTCCGTCGGGGCCGCCCGATCTACGGCGTGACGACCGGGTTCGGCCAGCTCTCCGACAAGCTCGTCCCGCCCGACCAGGCGAAGGCGCTCCAGCTCGCGCTGGTCCGCAGCCATTCGAGCGGCGCGGGTGAGGCGCTCTCCGAGGAGGTCGTCCGCGGTCTCGTGCTCGTTCGGGCGAACTCCCTCGCCCGCGGGCACTCCGGGGTGCGCCCGGTCGTCGTCGAATCGCTCCTCGCGCTCCTGAACCGACGACTGGTCCCGTACGTCCCCTCCCAGGGATCCGTCGGCGCCTCCGGCGACCTCGCCCCGCTCGCCCACGTCGCGCTCGCGCTCCTCGGGGAGGGGGAGTTCGTCGCCGCGGACGGCCGGCGCCTCCCGGCGGCCGCGGCGCTCGTCGACCACGGCATCGCGCCGCTCGAGCTCGCCGAGAAGGAGGGGGTCGCGCTCGTCAACGGCACCTCGCTGATGGCCTCGTACCTCGCGCTCGCCGTCGCGGACGCCGCCGACCTCGTCGACGCGGCAACGGTCGCCGCGGCGGTCGCCTTCGACGCGCTCGAGGGGAACCCGGAATCGCTCGACGACCGGCTCGGCGAACTGCGGAACTTCCCGGAGCAGCGCGAGGTCGCCTCCGCGATGCGCCGCCTGACGGCCGGGAGCGGCCTCTCCGGCCCGAGGACGGAATACCGGGGCCAGGACCCGTACACGCTCCGGTGCATCCCGCAGGTGCTCGCGCCGGCGCGGGTCGCGATCGCCCTCGCCCGGCGGGTCGTGGAGGCGGAGCTGAACGCCGTCAGCGACAACCCCGTCGTCTTCCCGCCCGACGAGTTCGTCTCGGGCGGGAACTTCCACGGCGAGAACCTCGCCTTCGCGCTGGACGCCCTCGCCGTCGGGATGGCGCCGGTCGCCGGGTTCTCCGAGCGGCGCACGGCGCGCCTCGTCAACCCCGCCCACAACCGCGGCCTCCCCGCCTTCCTGGCGCCGACGCCGGGGCTTTCGTCCGGATTCATGATCCCGCAGTACCTCGCCGCGGCGCTCGTCAACGAGAACGTCTCGTACGCGCACCCGGCGAGCGCCGCGAGCTTTTCGACCTCCGCCGACCAGGAGGACTTCGTCAGCATGGGGGCGTGGGCCGGCGCGAAGATGCATCGGCTCCTCGCGAACAGCCGCACGGTCGTCGCGGTGGAGCTGCTCGTCGCCGCGCAGGCGCTCGAGCTGCGCCGTCCGAAATCGGGCGGTGCGGGGAGCGAGGCGGCCCTCCGGGCCGTCCGCGAGCTGGTCGCGCCGTGGGGCGCGGACCGGCCGCCATCGCCCGACATCGAGCGCCTCGCGGCCGCCGTCGCCGACGGCTCCCTCGTCCGGAAGGTCCGGGCGGCCGTGTCGTTCTGACCTACGCCGCCGGAGGCGCGAGGGGGGTTCTCGGCGCAACCGGCTCGGCGCTCTCCCCGACGAATCGGGCGGTCTCCCCGCAACCGGGGCACCGGTACTCGCCGACGCCGTGGTGGCGGAGCGGCGTCCGGCATCGGGGGCACGGGATCGGCTGGGCGGTCGCCCAGGCGGCGAACATCTCCTGGGCTTTCCGGTCGGAGAGCGAGTGACCGGTTCCCGTGGCGACGGAGGGGCCGTTCGCCCCGGTCGGGGGCGGCGGAGCGACCACCGGCCGCGGAGTCGGTGCGGG
Organism: Thermoplasmata archaeon; assembly: GCA_036007995.1. GTDB lineage: Archaea > Thermoplasmatota > Thermoplasmata > Lutacidiplasmatales > UBA184 > Lutacidiplasma. Next base: position 2,160 of record DASYOF010000275.1, on the reverse strand, counting down.
CGGGGCGGGGAGCGGAGGGGGAGCTGCGGCGTGATGCCCCGAGGAGAGCCGTCCGCACGCCGGACAGAACAGTCCGGAGCCGGTCCCGGTCGGCTCCATCGCGGTCCCGCAGGAGCGGCAGTTGACGACCTCCCGGAACGCCCTCGGGAGGGCGGTGGGGGGGGCCGCGGCCGCCGGCGCGGCGGTCGGCGTTGGCGCGGCCGTGGGCTCGACGCTCAAGGCGGCCGGTCGAAGAAGCCGGACGGAGCGCGTGAGCGGGTCGTAGGCGACGCGCATCGGCTCGAGGCGCTCCCACTCCCGGACCGCCTTCTCGGCCCGTCGGTCGTTCCAGGAGAGGGCGGCGGCGAGCGCCGCGATCGTCGTGGACGGGGTGAGGTGGGGCAGGGTTTGGCGAAGCTGTTCGACATCGCGCGCTCGGGAGCCAAAGAGGAAGGGCATGCCCCGACCGCCGTCGTGCGGTAGAAAAATCCTATCGTTCGACCGGCAACCGAGAAGGAGCGGGAAGGCACCGCCGGTCCGGACGAGCCTGTTGGACTTTGCCGCTCGCCCTCGCCGACGGTGCCCGAGGCCGTCCTCCATACGTCCTCGGCCGCCTATATAGTTTCGGAGTGCCCTGGGCGATGAACTCAGGACCTTCCCAATCGGTGCGACCGTCTCTCGGGTGCGCCGATGTGCGACTCGACCGTGGGGCTTCAAGAGGGGTTTCGCGGCATGGCCGAGACCAAGGATCGAGATCGGTCAACGCGGCGGCATCTGCCGGGACGGCGTCCGCCGTCGCGAGTCCCCACCGGGTGGGGAGGGGTGCCGAGGCGCTGGCCCGTCGAACTCCGCCGAGGCCATGGCCAACGCAGCCGTATTGGGTGGTAGCCGCGAGGTCCGTCTGCTGATCAAGGGGCTCTTGCGGCTCCACCATCACGTCGTGGTCGCCGACGGGACGGGGTTCGACGTGCTCGACGGTCTGCCGGAGGCGCAGAAACCGAACGTCGTCATCCTCGACTTCGACCTCGAGGAACCCGGCCGGGTCGAGTCGATCAAGGCGGCCCGCAAGGCGATGCCGAAGGTCCGGTTCATCCTCCTGACACCGGGCGGCGGGACGCCGATGCGGGAGGCCGGGCGCGCGGTCGGCGCCGACGCCGTCATCGGTCGGCCGTTCGCGGTCCGCGACCTGATGGACGCTATCGCCCCCGCCGACAAGCCGCCAACTCCACCGAAGTGACCGGGACGCGACATCGGTAAGCCCGGCGCGCGTTGCCCGGGCCGATGCCCGCCGAGTGGCTCGGGTCGCTTCGGGCCGCGGTCTCGGGGGTCGTCCTATCGGACGCCTCCGCCCTCGCATCGGCCGGCCGCGACGCCTCGTTCGTGGTCGGGCGTCCCGACGCGGTCGTTCGTCCGGCCGACCCGGACGATGTGGTCGCCCTCGTCCGGTGGGCGCGGACCCACCGAGTCGCTCTCACGGCCCGCGGCGGCGGAACGTCGCTCGACGGGGAGTGCGTCCCCGTTCGTGGCGGGGTCGTCGTCGACTTCGCCGGCTGGAATTCGATCGGGGAGGTCGACCCGGTGACGCGGACGGTCCGCGTCGGTCCCGGGGTCATCAACCACGACCTCGCCGAGGCGCTCCGCCCGTCCGGTTGGTTCTTCCCACCGAACCCGGGCTCCTGGCGGAGCTCGACGATCGGTGGCAACCTCGCCACCAACGCCTCCGGACCCCGCTCGTTCCGGTACGGCCCGACGCGGCGGTGGGTCCATGCGGCGGAGGTAGTTCTCGGCACCGGCGAGAGGGTCGTCCTCGGTCCGTCGACGGCGAAGCGGGCGGTCGGGCCGGAACTTCTCGACCTCGTCGTGGGCTCGGAGGGGACGCTCGCGCTCGCCACGTCGGTCGTCCTCCGTCTGGCGCCGTCCCCCGCCCGACGTTGTGCCGTGGTCGCCACCGTCCCGGTGGGAGCCCCGCTCGGTCCGGTGGCGGTCGCACTCACGTCCCGACCCACGCTTCGTCTCGCCGCGATCGAGTACGTGGACGAGCGCGTCGGGGGGTTGCTGAGGGCGCGACCCGGGGCGAAGCTGCCGGGCGAAGGGCCGCTGATCCTCCTCGAGGTGGAAAGCGACGGGTCCGAATCGGAAGAGGCGGCGTTGACCGAGCTCGAGACCGTCCTCACCCAGTCC
>DASYOF010000274.1:0-7783 GCA_036007995.1 Thermoplasmata archaeon | reverse complement strand
AAACGGAAACGCGCGCCGGCGAAGAAACGGGTCGCGGCGGCCGCGGCCAGCTTGGAGCCAACTCCCTCAACGGTCGCGGGCCTCCTCACCGAGCCGGTCGCGACTACTCCCGGCCCGGCCAGTTCCCCCAAGACAGCGCCGATCGCGGAGGAACGGCCCGCTACCCCTGAGACGACGTCGACTCGAACGGTGGAACCCGTGACCTCGGCAGCTCCCCCGACCGTGCCGCCCGCCGCCCCGGCACAACCGGCCGGACCCTCCGCCCCGGCGGCTCCCCCGTTGAAGCCCAAGCGGAAGGCGCCGCGGCGTCGGAAAGCGTCGCCCGTGACGGGATCGGAGCCGGTGGGGACACACCCAGGGTCGTCGACGCCTTCCACCGAGAGTACGGCAGGGCCCACCGCACCCGCGGCCGAGAGCCCGCCGAAGGAGTAGTCGGTGGTCGCCGAAGGACGGGTCTCCATCGGAATCCCCGGCCTCGACCGGATGCTCGGCGGGGGTCTGATGCCCGGTCGTCCCTACCTCGTGACCGGCGGGACCGGCAGCGGCAAGTCGCTCTTGGGGCTCTCGTTCCTCCTCGAGGGGCTTCGCCTCGGCGAGGAGGTGCTCCTCGTGGCCGTCGACGAACCCCCGAACGAGATCGTCGAGAACGTGCGGGCGTTCGGGTGGGACCTCTCGGCGGTCCGGACTCTCGATGCCAACCCGGGGACCCGCGCGATCAAGCGGCTCGCCGACGTCCAGGAGATCCGCGCGCTCGCGGACCTCAAGTCGATGCGGGACCTGACCGGCGAGAACCGCAAGGCGAGCGACGCCGACGACATCTCGATCCAGTCGATCCACCTGAAGCTCCGCCAACAGATGGGCGGGGGCCGGTTCACCCGCGTCGTCGTCGATTCGTTGACTTCGATCCGGCGGTTTGGCATGAAGACGGCCAATCCCGGGGACCTCCAGCCTCAGCGCACCGAGATCCAGTCGCTGCTGCGGTTCCTCAGCGAGATGGAGGTGACGACCCTTCTGATGGCGACACCGGGCAACCCGATGGTGCTCTCCCCCGAGGAGATCCTCACGCGCGGGGAGATCCTGCTCACCCGGAAGTGGGTCGGCGACCGGTCGATCCGTCAGGTCAAGATCGTGCGGATGCGCGGCTCGGCGCACGACCCGGAACGCCGTCCGTTCGCGATCACCACCCAGGGGTTCGTCGTCGGCTAACCCGTCGTCCCTCCGCGGGGCGGGAGACGCGCGCGCGACCTGACATTCGGTACGCCAGGTGCGGGAGTACCGCCCGGCAAGCGTCCGCGCGGACCGGGACGGGCTACAAGTAGGCTCGTCGACTGCGGCGCCGGCCCATGACGGAAATTCCCTCGAAGCTGCAGCGCGACGCGGCCCGCAACATCGTGACCAAGTATCTGAAGGTCCGAGCGGGAGAGAACGTGATCGTCGAGTCCTGGAGCCACACCCTGCCAATGGCGTCGGCGGTGGTCGATGAGGTCCGCCGGGTCGGTGGCAGGGCGCTCGTACTCTACAACGACGAGGACTCGTGGTGGCGGGCGATCGACCGGAAGCAAAGCCGGCTCCTCGGCAGGGCCAGCACCCCGGAGTGGGCGGCGGTGAGGGCCGCGGATGTGTACTTCAACTTCTGGGGTCCGGGCGACACCGACCGAATCGTGGGGCTTTCCGACAAGGCCGGCGACGAAGCGTTCGCGTGGAACTGGCCGTGGTACTCGGTCGCCCGGAAGGCGGGGCTTCGCGGCGTGCGGATGACCGCGGGATTCGTGACCGGGGGCCGGGCGAAGGAGTGGGGCGTCGAGCGCGCGGAGTGGGAGGAGAAGATCCTCCGGGCCTGTCTCGCGGATCCGGAGAAGCTGGCCGCTACCGGAGCTCGGCTCGCGAAGTTGCTCTCCCGCGGGAAGAGGGTGCGGATCACCCACTCGAACGGGACCGATGTCGAGGTCGGCCTGGGCGGCGTCGCTCCGCGGGTCTACGATGGGAAGGCCCGCCCCTGGAGAAGGGGCGATTCGCCCGCCAGCATGCTGCAACAAGCTCCCTCGGGAACCGTCGACGTCGCCCTCGACTCTCAAACGGCGGAGGGGAAGTTCCGCGCGAACCGACGGACCAACATCTGGTGGAACGTGCACGCGGGGGGAACGCTCGAATTCGCTCGGGGCAAGCTCACCTCCTACTCCTTCCAGGCGGGAGAGGACGAGCTGGCCCGTCAGTACCGTACCGGCACCGCGGGCAAAGACCGGGCCAGCGTTCTCAAGATCGGGCTGAACCCAACCGTCCGGGACGTTCCCAACCTGGAGACCGTCGAGGGCGGAAACGTCTCGCTGCAGATTGGGGGAAACCGGTATCTCCGGGGCACCAACGGTTCGAGTTTCTTCACCTGGCTCACCTTGGCCGGCGCCGAGATCGCGATCGACGGGACGCCCATCGTCCGCGCCGGTCAGATTCTCTGAGTCCGCGTCGACCTCGGGTGGCTCGGACAGCGAGCGGTTCCCCCAGCGGTTCGACGGAACCGCCGGAGCCCCCGCCGGTTGCCCACCTTTCCGGGCAGGTGCGGGGAAGCGGGTCCGGGAACCCCGAACCCTAACCCGGACGGCCGACGCGCGCCCCGGACCCGGGAGGTCCGTCACCCTCGTAACGGCTCGGGGTCGGTTACCCCGGTACGTCCCCCGGCCGTCGGAAGTTCGTACCAACCTCTCGGTATGTCTATGTATAGCAATCCACTTCGGCACGCAGAGGGCGCCTCAATGAGACCGGTATTGGTGGTGGTCGGGATCGTGCTGCTGATCGTCGGAGCCGTTCTGCTGTTCGAGCCTGTCGTTCCGCAGGCGAACCAGACCGTGTCCAACAACTCGAACGTGCCGTTCGTAGTCGAGAGCGTCAGCGGGTACTCCCTGACCGGCTCGATCGTTGTGCACATCTCGTGGACGTCCGCATCACCGGTCGAAGTCATCGCCGCCTCGTGCGCGGCGAACTGCAATGCCAACTCGAGCGCGTCCGGCGTCTCCGGGATCACGCTCCAAACCGGAACGAGCGGGTCGTTCACCCTCAATCAACCGAACGGCGGCGAGATTGCCTTCGGAGCCTACAACCCGACGGGCGCGTCCGGCGGGAATGCGACGTTCACGATCTCGACCGCGCTCGCCACCGTCGGAACCCTGCTGATCGTCGTCGGCATCATCGTCTTCATCGCCGGTCTGGTCCTCAAGTCCGACAAGGCCCGGGCGGCCGCGGCGGCCCCGGCCGCCCCCACGTCGTCGTCGCCACCCCCGATGGAGCCCACGCCCCCGTCGAGCTGAGACGGGGCCCTAGTGGGGGGTCGGAGTCCCCCCCCGACCTCCGCCGTCGCCGAACGCTCGTCCGTACACCGCGAGGTGCGCCGCGACGACCGACGGCCACGAGTATCGGGACTCCGCCACCGCCCGCGCCGCCGCTCCCATCCGGGCTCGGACTCCGGCGTCCGAGAGGTCGCGGAGTCGATCGGCGAAAAACGCTCGGATCGCCGGCGCGTCCGACCCCGGCGGCGAGGTCCAGCCGGTCTCACCGTTGTCGATCAGAGTCGCGACCGGTTCGGCGCCGACGACCGGCAGGCCGGCGGAGAGTCCTTGCAGCACCGCTCCGGCGAGAAGTTCGACCCGGCTCGGATGCAGCAGAACGTCGGCTCGGCCGAACTCCCGCCGGAGCTCGTCGTCCGTCAGCTCCCCGAGGAGTTCGACCGACGGTCCGAGCGACCGGAGTCGGTCGGCGTACCCCGGGTCCGGGGTCGGACCGGCGAGCCGGAACGACCAACCGGCCGCGACCGCCGCCGAGGCGGCGAGCTCCCACCGCTTTATCGGACGAACGATCCCCACGCCCAGCGCCACCCGGCCCGACCGGGCCGTCGGGTCCGGTCGGAACCGGTCGGTGTCGACCCCGATCGGGATGACAGCGATCCGGTCGCGGGCCGATGGCACCACGCGGAGGATCTCGGTGCGGAGCGACGGAGTAAGCGCGACGGTCATCCGGGCACGGGCCACGGCCCGCCGTTCCAGCCAGTACCCGAATCGTTCGCGTGCCCCGGATCGCTCGAACCAGTGTCGCGAATGGGACGTGTAGACGAACGGGATCTTCGACACCGCGAGCCGGTTTGCGACGACGGGGGTGCTCGCATGGACGACGTCCGCCTCGGCCGACCGCACGAGCCCGCTCACCGATAGGGCGAACAAGTACTCGTCGAGCGACCGGCCGTGTCGAACGCGGTTGAGGACCACCGGGTCGTGACCGGCCGCGGCGAGCGCCGCGGCGTACTCCGCGATCGTCCGCTCGACACCGCCGTACCCGACCGGCGGGATCGCCTGGACCCCGGTCCCGACGAGGGCGATGCGCACGTCAGGGGGAACGCGGCGGTGGCATAAACACGCGCGAAGGCTCATCTAGCCCCCGGGCGGTCCGACGGCATGGCCCGCTGGCTCGTGAAGGAGGAGCCGACCCACTACTCGTACGACGACCTCGCGCGCGACCGGACGACCGCGTGGAACGGCGTCCACAACGCGCTCGCCCTCCGGCACCTGAAGGCGATGGCCCGGGGCGACGAGGTGCTGTACTACCACTCCGGAAGCGTCCGGGCCGTGGCCGGCATCGCGAAGGTCACCGGGACGCCGAAGCCGGACCCGAACGACGACCGCGGCTCGTGGTGGGTCGAGATCGGCGCGGTCCGGCCGCTTCGCTCGCTCGTGCCGCTCGCGACGCTCAAGGCCGACCCGGCGCTCGCCCGCTTCGACCTCGTTCGCATCGGTCGATTGTCGGTGATGCCCGTTGGGGACGCCGAGTGGGCGCGGATCCTCTCCTACGAGGGCGCGACCTTGGCCGCGGGTCAGAGCAAGGCGGCCGGGCGCCGCCCGAAGCGGCGTTCGGCGACCGCCCGGAAGCGCGGGTCGACGTAGAGCGAGGCCGACCACACGCTCGGCGGTCGGATCGCCAGCGACCGCCACACGCTCGGCGGGCGGAACGGATGCACGATCCGCCCGTCCTCGGCGACCCCGACCTCGGCCCAGTCGGCGCCGCGCGGTTCCCGCGCGTCGAGCCCCGCCAGGTCGAACAGGACGGCCCCGGGCGGCGCCCCGATCCGGTCCGCCAGCGCGTCCTCCCGCTCCCGCCGTTCGGCGGGACGACGGGTCAGGCGACGGAGGCCGTCGCTCTCCGGGCGAGTGAGGCGCTTCCACCCCACGACCCGCTTGTGCAGACGACGTTCGCGAAGCGCCGTCGCGAGGGCCGCCGGACGCCCGCCCGCGGACCCTAGGGCGACCAGAAGGTCGCCGTCGGTCCCGTCGAGGAGCATCCGAGCGGATTCCGGATACCCGGGAACCCGCTCGACCGCGCCCTGGGCCATCACCTCGGCGGCCCGGACGGTCTTGTGGTAGTAGACGGAGGAGTACATCAGGGCCCGACCGACGAGGAACCCTTCGACGGCCTGCCGACCCTTCTCGGCGAACACGAGCCGGGACCGGGCGGAGCGCACGGTGTCGAGGAGCCGAGCGGCGTCGATCGTGCCGTGGGCTACCCCGGTATAGTACGCGTCCCGCTGCAGATAGTCGATCCGGTCCGCGTCGATCGCCCCGTGCAGGATCGCGCGGAGGAGCGGCGGGGGAGACCGTCCGGCGGGGTCCACGAGCTCCCCGACGGAGCGGGGCGGGATCCCGTGGCGCTCGAGCAGTTCGGCGATCGACGGACCGGGGCCGGTCCCGAGCGAGGTGGCCGTTTCCCCGGTGATCGCCGAGCGGCTCCGGGATTCATGGCCGCTTCCGGTCACCTCTCGGAGCGTGGGCTCGAGGGTGTGCGAAAGCGGCGTGTGGCCGAGGTCATGGAGGAGTCCCCCCGCCGCCACGCGCGCCGCCGAGTCGGCGTCGAGGCCGATCCGCTCGGACATCGTGCGGACGACCGCGAACGTGCCGAGGGAATGTTCGAGCCGCGTGTGATTGGCCCCGGGGAAGACGAGGTGCGCGAGGCCGGTCTGACGGATGCCCCACAGGCGTTGGAACGCCCGATGGCCGACGAGGTCGAGCGCGGCGCCCTCGAGCGCGATCACCCCGTGCACCGGGTCGAAGATCGTCTTCCGCCGGCCCCGGCGCCCGCGTTCCATCGGCGACCGAGGAGCGACCGCGCGCGATAAAGAGCGGCCCTCCGACGGAACGTTGCGCCCGTCGACCAACCTATTTATCGGCGGTACCGGGTGTCCGGTCGACGAATGCCGGCGCTAGGCGAGCCGGCGCGCCGAGAGCCCGCTCCCTCGACCATCGAGGAGGCCCGACGGCTCTTTGCCGCCGCGGAGGAGACCGACGCTCGCCCCGAGCGCGGGCGCCAAGCGGACCGCCTGAAGGCGTTCCTCGCCTACGTCGAGGGGCATCGGGATGCGCTCGTCGCCGACGGGCCGGAGGTCGCGAAGCGACTCGACGAGGCGAGCGTCGGCTTTTACCGGGCGAACCAGCCCGATGTCGCGCTGCGAGCCGTCGAGGTCGGTCTCGGCCTCGCCCCCGGGAGCTCGGCGCTCCTGCACCACAAGGCGCTGCTTCTCCTCGCCCAGAACCGGGATGTCGACCGCGTTGTACCACTGCTCGACAAAGCGCTCGAAGCGAACCCGCACGACAAGGCGATCTGGGCGACGAAGGGCGATGCCCTGAAGCTGCAGGGAAAAGGGAGCGAGGCCGCCGAGGCGTACCTCCGGGCGCAGCAGCTCGACGTCGCCTCCATGCAGTACGTGGAGAAGGCCCTGAAGGCGGCGCCCAACCATCCCGGGGCCCTCAAGGCGAAGCTTCAGCTCGCCCGCTCGCAGGGCGGGGACCGACCGGCCCTCGAAGCGGCCGAGGCGCTCCTCGCCGACAACCCGGACGACCCGGACCTCCAGCTCGCGCACGTCGAGCTTCTCGCCGCCGTCGGGGAGCTCGACCGCGCTCTCGCCGCCGTGACCCCGCTCCGCGAAAAGCGACCGGACGACGCCCGGTTGCTGCTCCTCGCCGGGCGGCTCGACCTCGCGCTCGGCCGGACCTCGGAGGGAATCGCCGCCTTCCGGTCCGCCGTCGAGGGGAGCGCCACGCTGGAGGGCGTCCAGCTCGCCGAGATCGCCGAGCGCCTCGAAGCCGCCGGCGCGGACCTTCCGCTCGCGATCGAGGTCCGCTCGAAGCTTCGGGACGCGGAGCCCCGGAACCTCGCGAACCTCCAAGCGCTCCAACAGCTGGCCCGCCGCACGGAGGACACCGCGCTCGGGATCGCCACGTGCGAGCAGGTCCTCGAGGGCTCCCCGGACAACCTCGACGCCCTCCGCGCCCTCGCGGAGTTCCAATTGGGGGCCGGCCAGCTCGACGCGGCGTTCGCCACCTACGGCCGGATCCAGAAGGCGCACCCGAACGCGACCGCCGAACTCCGGAAGGCGGTCGAGGCCGCGCGGTCGAACGGCCGTTCGGAGCTGATGCTCGCGTTCGCGCGGGCTCTCGTCGAAGAGGAACCGGACGACCTCGGGGCGAAGGCGGAGCTCGCTCGCGCCCTCGACGCCGCGGGAGACCACGACGGGGCCCTGACCCTGTACGGGGACTTGATCACGCACCAGCCGGATTCCCTCGACTGGGTGCGGGAGCGGACCCGGCTATTGCGGCAGCTCGGACGGAACGAGGAGTTGCCGTCCGCCTACGACGCGCTCTTCCGGCTCGACCCGACCCGGGCCGACGTCGCCCTCGAGCGCGGGAACCTCATGCTCGGCATCGCCCTCGAGAAGCCCGAGGTGTCGGTCGAGCGCGCCGACGCCGCCCGAGCC
>DASYOF010000273.1:0-15246 GCA_036007995.1 Thermoplasmata archaeon | reverse complement strand
GCCCCGGCGGCTTCCGTCTGACCTACGGGCGCTCCCGGACCGCAGGCCTGGCCGCGTGCGCGGTGAACCCCGCGACGATGGTGCTCCTCCGCGATTTCGTCGCCGTCGGCACCCAGCTGAAGATCGAGTATCCCGGGAAGGCGTCGGCGATGGCCGTCTGCGATACGATCGAGGGTCCGATCGTCGAGCTGACGGACGGTACGGTGACGGCCGTGAACGACGTCGCGAGGGCCCGCGAGCTGCTGCCCAAGGTCCGGCGGCTCGTCGACCTCGGCGAGATCCTGGTCCCGTTCGGCGAGTTTCTCGAAAACAACCGCGCTCTCGTGCCCGGCGCGTACTCCCTCGCGTGGCACTTGGAGGAGCTCGCGGCGGCCGGCGCCCCGCTCGAGCGGGCGTACCACCCGACGTACGACGAGGCGTCCGAGACCGCCCGGTCGTACGGCGTCCCGCTCCACCCGCGGTTCTCGCTGTTCTGGCACGACCTCACCCCCGGCGCGGTCGCCGACCTGTCCGCGTGGGTCGAGACGTCCGGGCGCGTGCAGGACGGCCAGCTCGAGCTTCCCTGGACGCCGGAGCGGCGGGAGCAGCTCGTCTGGCTCGGCGCGCTTCATGGCCCCTCCGGCGACGGCCTCCTGAGGCTCGAACCGGTCAGCACGGACGCGCTCCTCGGCGGGCTCGGGCTCAGCGTCGTCGGCGAGCGGCTCGTCCGCCGGGTCGCGGTCGACCGGCCGGAGACCGACGTCCTCGCGCTCGTGTCCCGACTCGCGGGATGCCAGGTCCGGGCGAAGGCGCCCTCCCGGGTCGGCGCCCGGGTCGGTCGGCCGGAAAAAGCCCGGCAGCGTCAGATGAGCCCGAACGTCCACGTGCTGTTCCCGCTCGGGGCCGCCGGTGGTCCGCACCGGTCGGTCGCGGAGGCCGCCCGGGCGACGATCAACGGCGGGGTACCGATCGTGCTCGGCCTCCGGAAGTGTCCGGCGTGCGCCCGATCCACGGTGTGGCTCCGATGCTCGTGCGGCACCCATACCGACCCGACCGGCAAGGTTGTTCAGCAATCGCTCCCCGTCGCCCCGATCTGGGCGGACGCGGTGCAGCGACTCGGCCTCCGGCGCCCCCCGGAGGTGAAGGGCGTCAAGGGACTCACGTCCCGGGGCAAGGTGCCGGAGATGCTCGAAAAGGGGCTCCTGCGCGCCCGGCACGGGATCTCGGTCTACCAGGACGGAACGGCCCGCTTCGACCTCACCGACCTCCCGCTCACCCACTTCCGACCCAGAGAGATCGGCATCACGGTCGAACGGGCCCGGTCGCTCGGCTACGTCGAAGACTGGTCCGGCGCCCCGCTCGACGCCGACGATCAGCTGGTCGAGCTCTCGCCCCAGGACATCATCGTCTCCCGGAGCTGCGGGGCGTACCTCTGGCAGTTGTCGAAGTTCCTCGATGAGGAACTCGTCGCGCTCTACAACCTCGAGCCGTTCTACGGCGCCTCCCGGGCCGACGACCTCGTGGGCGCCCTTGTCATCGCGCTCGCTCCCCACACCTCCGGCGGCGTCGTCGGGCGCGTGATCGGGTTCACCGACGCCGAGGCGTGCTTCGCGCATCCGGTGTTCCACGCAGCGAAGCGACGGAACTGCGACGGCGACGAGGATTCGGTCACTCTCCTGCTCGATGGCCTGCTGAACTTCTCCCGCTCCTACCTCCCCGAGAACCGGGGGGCCTTGATGGATAAGCCGCTCGTTCTGACGACTCGGCTCGACGCGACGGAGGTCGACAAGGAGGCGCACAACGTCGACGTCGTCGCCCGGTACCCGCTGGCCCTCTACCGGGCGGCGGCCGAGGGCCGGAGCGCGAAGGAGGTCGACTCGCTCGTCGAGACCCTCGGCAAACGGCTCACCCGCGACGACCCGCTGCACGGGTTCGCCTTCACCCACGACACGACCGACATCGCGGGCGGGCCGGTCCGCTCGGCGTACCGCCAGTCGGAGTCGATGGAGCGGATCGTCGAGCAGTCGCTGGTCCTCACCTCCCAGATCCGGGCCGTCGACGTCGCGGACGCGGTCACGCTCGTGCTGAACTCCCACTTCCTCCCCGACCTGATGGGGAATCTGAAGAGCTACGCCACGCAGAAATTCCGCTGCAAGGTCTGCAACGCGTCGTACCGGCGCCCCCCGCTCGACAGCCGATGCTCCGCCCCGGGCGCCCGCGGCTCCGCCTGCGGTGGCGCGCTCACGCCGACGGTGTTCGAGGGCGCGGTCCGCAAGTACCTCGGTCTCTCGCAGCGCCTCGCGGCGACCCCCGGCGTGACGCCGTACGTCCGGCAGCGCGTGGAGCTGCTCGAGTCGTCGCTCGCGACGATGTTTCCCGGGACGCCCCAGCAGGCGACGCTCGACCGGTTCACGCCCACGCCCACGGCGAAGGCGGACGCCGCGGCAACCCCCTTATAGCGCGTCCGACCTCCGCCCGGTCGGCGGGCTTGTGGGGTAGTCTGGACTATCCTGTTGGCCTTCGAAGCCAACGACCTGGGTTCGAAGGGCCGGCGCGACGAGTCCGGTCGCGCCGGCACGAAACTCCCAGCAAGCCCGTCTCCGATCTCGGAGATCGTGCACGACCGGCTCGTCGGGGTCCCGTACGCTGGCCGTCGGGGATCGCCTTCGTCTGGTTCGAGGTATGTCGCCACAATGTTAGTAATCTAAAAGTGCCGTAGTGTTTGTAATTAGAATACTAAACAAGGCCCGGGTTAAGTACCGGGTTCCCTCTACGATGGATCATGTGCGCCACTGATGCCATCACCATGGGACCCGAGCTCGCCCTCCTCAGCCAGCGATTTTCCGCCTCCCGCCAGGACTCGATCGCCCTGGCCGTCCTTCGGGACGAGCTGGAAGGGGCCTCGGCCGAGTGGACCGTCTCCCGGGAAGGGCCGCCCACTCGCGACACCCGCCGCGTGCGCGACCCTCGCGGGTCGCTCTGGGTCCGGCTGATCGGACGCCGGGGACCGCCGACGGGACGGTACGTGGCTCGGACGCCCGGGTGAGGATCTCGGCGTCGGCCGGGCGCGTTTCCCTCCGGGGATCGAGCGGCGGGGCGGAGCGATCCCCGGGTTCGGCGATGACGCGTCCGGTCAGCGCCGGCCGACGCTCTTCCGCTGGATCCCTTCCTCGAGGGAGCCCGGTTGCCAGCCGGGGCGGCCGGTCCGGAGATGGAGCGCCGGGGAGATCGACAGCACGGATCCCCGCACCGTCACCTCGAGCTCCTGGCCGTCGACCCACCCGAGCTCGCGAACGCTCTTGGGCGGGACGGAGAGGACCCACCGGTAGTAGACCGTCCCCTGATACTTCCGATTCACCACTTTGTGAAGCCGCATCGCAGTACGTCCTAAAGCCGCCGCATGGTGCGACCTTTAGTGTACTAATAATGTCATGGGCTAAATAGCGGTGCGCGCGATGACCCCCACGATGCTCCCGCAGTACCCGGAGCCGAAGCGACGGGCGCTCGCGCGCAACATCCTTCTGAACACGCTTCGGATGAAGCGCGGCGAGAACCTCCTGATCGAGACGTGGAGCTCCACCCTCGAATGGGCCGAGAGCGCGGTCCTGGAGGCGCGCATCCTCGGCGCCCGGCCGATGCTGATCGTCGAGGATGAAGCGACGTACTGGAAGAGCGTCGAGGAAGCCCCCAGCGCGCACATCTCCCAGACGGGGAGCCACGATTGGGCCGCGCTGAAGGCCTCGGACGCGCACCTGTACTTCTACGGCCCGATGGACACCGAGCGGGAGGAGGCGTTGCCCCCGTCGCTCGAGAACCGGATCGACGCCAACGACCACGAGTGGTTCCGTCTGGTCGAGAAGTTCGGCGTACGATCGGCGCGATTCGACCTCGGCCGGACCAGCGAGTTCTCGGCGCGACGGTACGGCATTGACATCGAGAATTGGCGCCGGGAGCTGATCGAGGCCGCGACGGTCGACCCTCGAACGCTCCAGAAGGACGGCGCTCGGGTGGGCGACTTCTTCCGACGCGGCCGGGAGGTGCACGTGACCCATTCGAATGGCACCGACCTGACGTTCCACCTGGCCGGCCGCCGACCGAAGGTCGACGACGGCGTCGTCGACGAGGCGGACGTGAAGGCGGGGAACGTCGTCGCGGTCGTGCCGAGCGGCGTCACGATGGTCTCCGTGGACGAGACGTACGCGGAGGGACGGTTCGTCAGCAACGTCCCCGGCGTGATGTTCCACCCCGGCGGGGACCGGCCGATCCTCGGCGCCGATTGGACGTTCCACCGCGGTCGCCTCGAGAAGTACGACTTCGAGGAGGGCGGCGAGGAGTTCCGCCAGGTGTACCAGAAGCTCGGCGCTGGGAAGGGCCGCCCCGGGCTGATCTCCGTCGGCCTCAACCCGCAGATCTCCTCGATCCCGCTCCTCTTCGACCAGGAGCGCGGCGTGATCACCATCGCGATCGGACGCAACGCGTGGGTCGGGGGCCGGACCCGGATGCCGAGGTTCTCCGCCTACCAGACCATTCGCGGCGCCAACCTCGAGGTCGACGGTCGCGCCGTGGTCGAGGCCGGCTCCGTCGTCTAGCGGCGCGGCCGGCGGTCCGTCGACGGCGGGCGGCCGACCCGTTCGCCGCCCCGGTACGACGGCCGGCGAGGAGTTATGGGTCCCGGCGCCCCCGCCTCGCCCGAGGGGGGCCGACCGTGACCGTAGCCGCCGGGGCCGCGCCGAACGTCACCGTGACGACGATCCGCCGGACCCTCCGGATCGGATGGACGTACCTCGCGATCGGGGCGTTCGTCTCCCTGCTCCTCACCGGGATCCTGCTGTTCGGGGTCCACCGGGGGAGCGCGTTCGTCACGACGTACCCGCTCGAGCTCCCGATCTTCGCCGTCCTCGGTTCCACGGGTGGGTTGATGACGTTCACGAGCGACCGGACGAAGGGGGTGTTCGAGTACCTGATCGCCTACGGGGTCCGACCCCGGAGCCTGTTCGTGAACGGGCTCCTGGCGACGATCACGATGGCGTCGATCGTCCTCGGCCTCGCCCTCGCGCTCGGGCTCGGTCTCGCCGTCGCCACCGGGATCACCCTCACCACGGACTTCCTCCAGACCGTCGCGCTCTACACGATCCCGATGAGCCTCGCGGGGGCGTTGTTCACCTCGACGGTCGGGATGATCTGGACTTCGATCTCCACGCCCCGCACCGGGATGAACAGCCCGGTCGGCCTCGCGCCGATGGTCGGGATCGCGCCGACGGTCCTCGTCCTCGTCGTCGCCGAGACGTTGCCGTCGTCCGAGTTCTACTACTTCACCGCCGGCGCCGCCGCCGCGATCGTGTTGGCGGTCGTCGGCCTCCTCGCCGCGTCCGCGCGCCTGATGGGCCGCGAGCGGTTCCTGTCCCCGCTGTGAGCTGGACGATGAGCGTGGAGACGAATTCCCCCTGGTTGGCCGATTCCCCTCGAGCCTCGAACGCCCCAGGCCGGCATCGGGTCGAGCTGCGGGCGGTGAGCTCGGGGTACCACGGGAAGCGGGTGCTCGAGGACGTCTCGTTCGTCGTCGAGGAGCCGGCGATCTACGTCGTGCTCGGCCCGAACGGCGCGGGGAAGACCACGCTGTTCCGGACGATCGCCGGGATTCTCCCGCCGTACGCCGGCGCCGTCGAGATCGACGGCGTGGACATCGCGCTCCCCGCCGCCCGGACCCGACTGCAGTACCTGTCGCACATCGACGGGATCCCCGACGCGCTCCGGGTCGAGGAGGCCCTCCGGTTCTACGCCGGGGTGGAAGGCGTGACCGAGGGCGACGTCCAGCGGGTCGTGAAGCTCCTCGGGATCGAGGAGCTGCGGCACCGGTACTTCGCCGAGCTCAGCCAGGGGCAGAAGAAGCGCGTCTCGATCGCCCGGGTGTTCCTGCAGGAGCGCGGGATCTACCTGCTCGACGAACCGACGAGCAACCTCGACCCGAAGCTCGCTCGCGAGATCCGGGACCTCGTCCTCGGACTGAGCCAGAACGACCTCGTGCTCTACTCGTCCCACAATCTCTTCGAGGCGAAGGAGATCGGCAAGTACGTCCTCGCGCTTCGCAACGGCCGCGTCGGCTACTTCGGCCTCCTGAGCGAGCTCAAGCCCGCGAAGTACGTGATCGGGATCCGCGCCGAGGGGGCGGACGGGATCCTCCCGGCCAGCTCGCGGAAGGGCGAGTACTACCTGCAGGAGCTCGCCGGGCCGGAGGAGGTGCCGAAGCTCGTCGCGGAGCTGGCGGCGAAAGGCGTCCGGATCCGCGAGGTCAAGGAGATGGAGAACCCCCTCGAGGACCTGTTCGCCTAGGAGCCCGCGCGGCGAGCCCCCCGAGCGGCTACGGCTCGGGGGCGAGGTGGTGCTCGTTCCCGTCCGGGTCCCGGACGGTCGCGTACCAGCCCCACGGGGCCTTCTTCGGGTCCTGGGAGAACCCGACGCCGCGGGTCTTCATCGCCGCGCACTCCGCCTGGAAGTCGCCGGGGACCGCGATGACCAACCCGGACGGCCCCGGCTCGAGCGGGATCGGCTTCGGTTGGTTTTCGGACGCCTGGCAGAGGTGCAGGACGGCCCCCTGGCCCTTCCGTCCGACCGTGACCCAGTGGTCGTCGTGGTCGAGCAGGCTCAGCCCGAGGCCCTTCGTGTACCACTCGGTCGACCTCTTGCGGTCCGACACGACGACCGGCACGCTCACGACCCACGGGATTCCGGCGCTGGATTTCGGCATGGACCACTCCGTCCCGGCGCACGGGCCCCGGCCTTAAAGTCGCTCGGCGGGGGGCCGTGAAACGCTCCCCCGCCGGGGGTGAGCCCCCTTGGAGGAGGTCGGGCGGCGAGGGCGAGCCGGCCTACCGGAAGTAGGCGGACGCCCCCGAGTCGGCCGCCGCGCGCTTCTCCTCTTCGGCCTTGGCGGCCTCGAGTACGTCGAGCGCGAGCATCGCGTTGAGCGGGATCAGTCGGATCCGGCCGCTTTCCTCCGCCACCGTGCCGTCGAGCTCGATCGCGAGGGAGTTGTCGCCCCCGACGGAGACGAGGCCGCGGAACACCCCGGTCGACACGAGCGCGTCGTCGCGCGTCCCGGCGGACCGGACCCGGACCTTCGAGCCGACCGTCAGGGCGATCGCCGGCTTCTTCGGCGGGGACGGGCCGTCGGACGTCACCGGCTCGCTCCCTTCGACTTCGGGACCTTCGGCGTCGGCGGAGGCGCTTGCTGGAGCTGGGCCGCGCTCCACTTCTCGGCGAGTGCTTGCACGTGATTCACCGTTTCCCGGTACCGCTTGAGGGCGTTCTGGGCGTTCGCTTCCGTGAAGTCCCAGGCGCGCGCGAGGTTCCCGTATCGGATCCGGTACCCCTTGCGTCCCTTGCCGTCCTGCGCGCCCCCGACCTCCTCCAGAAGGTCGAGGGACTTGAGTTTGTTGATGTGCCGGTACACCGACGATTTCGGGGTCTTCAGCGCCGTGGCGAGCTCCTCGGCGTACCACGCCCGGGCCGGGTCGCGGAGCAGGCAGTCCCGCATCAGCCGGTACGCGATCGACTCGCCGACCGGCCCGTCGCCCCCGCGTCCGTCGTCGCTCGGCGGAAGGTAGCCGACGAGTCGGAGGAATTCGACGAGCACCTCGTCGAAGTCGGTGACCGGGGTCAGGGGGGTCGCGTAGCGAAGCTGCAACTCGAACGGCATCCGGTTCCCCCATCGTCAGGGCATCCTCCCGAAAAAGGCGACCCCGCGTCCTCGTTCGGACAAACGATTTGACGCGCCGACCCGTGCTCGCGCCGTGACGTTCGCCCTCGAGCGGCCGGGGACCGTCGCGGAGGCGCTGCGCCTCCTCGGAGACCGGACGGTCGGACCGGCGGTGCCGCTCGCCGGCGGCACCGACCTTCTCCTCGACGTGGACGACGGACGGCTCGCTCCACGGACCGTCGTGTCGCTCGCCCGCCTGCCGTGGCGGACGATGAGGTGGGACGGGACGGCGCTCGTCGTCGGCGCCACTCTCCCGCTCGCCCGGCTCGCGGCCGACCCGAGCGCCCGCGCCCGCCTCCCCGGCCTCGTCGACGCGGTCGACGCCGTCGGGAGCCTCGCGCTGCGCCATCGCGCGACCCTGGGTGGCAATCTCGGCCGGGCGTCGCCGGCCTCGGACCTGATCCCGATCCTGCTCGCCACCGGCGCGGTCGTGCGCGTGGCATCGCTCGCCGGACCTCGGGAGGTCCCGATCGGCCAGTTCGTCCGCGGCTCGCGGGCGACCGCCCTCGGCCCGGGGGAGCTCATCGAATCGGTCGCGATCCCGGCCGCTCCGCGCTCGTCGTACGTCTGGCAGCGCGTCCGGCCGGCGAACGACGTCAGTCAGGTCGGCGTGGCCGTCGCGTGGACGGGGACGCCGGGGGCCTGGCAGGTCGCTCTCGGAGGCGTGCTCCCGGCCCCCATCCGGGTCGTCGAGGCGGAGGCGGTGCTGCGCGGGGAGCGGCCGACCGCCGCCGAGGTCGAGCTCGCGAGCCAGGCGGCCGCGACCCGGGCCCCGTTCGTGACGGACCGGCGAGCCACCGAGTCGTACCGCCGGCGCCTGGTCTCCACCCTCGTCCGCCGGGGGATCGCCCGGGCGCTGACCCCGGCCGAGGGCCGGTGAGCGACTCCGTCGCCCTCACGGTGAACGGCGCGAAGCGTCGTCCGACCGACGTCCCGAACGACGAGCGGCTGCTCGACACGCTCCGCTGGCGCCTCGGTTTGAAGGGCACGAAGGAGGGCTGCCGGACCGGCGACTGCGGCGCCTGCACGGTCCTCGTCGACGGGGAGACGACCCTCTCGTGCCTGACCCTGACGCACGAGGTCGCCGGGCAATCGGTCACGACGATCGAAGGGATGGAAGACGACGCCCTCGGCCGCCGGGTCCAGGAGGCGTTCGCCTCCGAGGACGCCCTCCAGTGCGGCTACTGCACCCCGGGGTTCGTCGTCAGCCTCACGGGCGTCCTCCGAGAACTGGGTCCAGGGGCCCCGAGCTCCGCCGTCCTCGACGCCCTCCAAGGAAACCTCTGCCGGTGCACCGGGTATCTCGCGATCCGCCGCGCCGTCGAGCGCGTCCGGGAGGCGCCGCGATGACCC
Organism: Thermoplasmata archaeon; assembly: GCA_036007995.1. Lineage (GTDB taxonomy): Archaea > Thermoplasmatota > Thermoplasmata > Lutacidiplasmatales > UBA184 > Lutacidiplasma. The sequence goes on along the minus strand of DASYOF010000273.1, from coordinate 6,158 downwards.
GGACCGATGCGGCCCTCAAGACCCGCGGCGCCGCCGGGTACGGGCTCGATCTCGAAACGCCCGGGATGCTGCACGCCGTGCTCGTCCCGTCGCCGGTCGCCGCCGGCACGATCCGGTCGGTCGACCTCGGCGACGCGCGGCGCGCCCGGGGCGTCGTGGCCGTCGTGGGCGCGGCCGACCTGGCCGAGTTGCTTCCTCACGGCGGCGACGCCGAGCGGCCGGTGTTCCCGTCGACCCGCGTGCTCTACCGGAACCAGCCGCTCGCGGCGGTCGCGGCCAGCACCCTCGCCGAGGCGCGGGCCGCGGCGCGGCTCGTGCGGGTCGATATCGCCCCCGAGACCCCGCTCCTCGACCTCGAGGACCGGTTCCCGGAGTGGCCGACCGACCTCGCCTCGAACGCGCCGGGGGTCGTCGCGCACGTCGTCGCCCGGCACGGGGACCTCGCCCGCGCGTTCCGGGCGGCGGACCTGGTCCACAGCGAGACGTACCGCACCGCGGGGGTCCAGCATGTGGCCCTCGAGCCCCACGCGTGCCTCGCGGAGGTCCGGGACGGCACGTGGCACGTCACGACGACGACCCAGACGCCGTTCGGCGTCCGGGAGGACGCGGCGGAGGTCCTCGGCATCCCCCCGGAGTCGCTCGTGGTCGAGGGGACGTGGGTCGGCGGCGGGTTCGGCTCGAAGGGCGCGGCGTTCCTCGAACCGTACGCGCTCGTCCTCGCCGCGGTGGCCGGTCGCCCGGTCCGTCTCGCCTTCGGATACCGCGACGAATTCCTCCTCGGCCGGACGACGCTGCCGGCGGTGATCCGGCTCGACACGGCGGTGGCGCGCGGGACGATCACCGCGCGCCGGGTCCGGATGATGCTGGACACCGGCTCCTCCCTCCCGGGCCGGGACTTCGCCACGGGCTACGCGATCGGGTTCCTCCTCGGGCCGTATCGGATCCCGGTGTTCGAGATGGAAGGGTACGCGATCCGGACGAACAAGCCGCCGTTCGGCCCGCATCGGGCCCCGTTCGCCCCGCAGTGCGTCTTCGCGATCGACTCCCACACCGACAGCCTCGCGCGCCGCCTCGGCGTCGACCCGGTCGAGTTTCGGCTGAAGCACGTCTGGCGCGAGGGGGACCGGACCGGCCTCGGCCAATCCGTCGGCCCGTTCGGCGCCGCCGAGGGGCTCGAGCGGGCCCGGGCCACGATCGCCGACTGGCGGCGCTCGCTGCCGCCGGACACCGGCCTCGGCGTTGGGATCGGGTTCTGGTCGACCTCCACCGGAGCGGGCGGGGAAGTCCGCCTCCGGCTCACCGGGCGCGAGCTCGTGATCGAGCAGGCGGAGCACGAGATCGGCAGCGGGAGCATCGTCCGGGGACTCGTGGCGGTCGCGGAACGGTACTTCGGGCTACCGGCGGACCGGATCCGGGTCGTCGATTCGCCGACCTCGACCGCCCCGTTCGACTCCGGGGTGTTCGGGAGCCGGACCGTCGGGGCGCTCGGGCGAGCGATCGAGTCGGCCGGAGCACTGCTCCTCAAGGAGCTCGGCCAGCGGGCCAAGTCGCCGACGCTCGTCCACCTTCAGGTCGGACCGAAGGGGCTGCTCGTGGTCGCCGGCGCGACCCGGGTACCCGTCGCCGAGCTCCTCCGCACGGAGGAGAAGTCGGCCGGCCTCGTGGCCGAGGGACGGCATTACGGCCGGTCGGGCGCGATCGACTCGTCCCGGGTGGTCGAGGGGACGTTCTACCCGTACACCGACTTCACCGCGTCCGTCCACGTCGCGGCCGTGCGCGTCGACCGGGAAACCGGGAGCGTCAAGGTCCTCCGGTACGCCGCCTTCCAGGACGTCGGCACCTCCCTCGACCCCGCGATGGTCCGCGGGCAGGTCGAAGGCGGGGTCGCGATGGGGCTCGGGACCGCCCTCACGGAGGAGACGCTCTGGGGGCCCGAGGGGCGGATGTTGAACCCGGGGCTTCTCGATTACCGGATCCCGACGATCGTCGAGGTGCCCCCGATCGACGTCGTCCCGATCGAGGGGTTCCTCGGCGCCGGACCGTTCGGCGCGAAAGGACTCGGCGAGCCGCCGATCATCCCGGTCCCGGCGGCGGTGGCGAACGCGGTCGCCGACGCGACCGGGGCGCGGGTGTCGGAGCTGCCGCTGACGCCGGAGCGCGTGGCGCGAGCGCTAAAGCTCCTCTAGGCTCCGCGCCGTTCACGATGCTCGACCGGTCGGAGATCGTCGAGCTTCTGGCCGAGTATCCGAAGACCCCGGTCGTCGCGGCGGTCGGCTCCCACTCCGCGCTCGACATCGCGGACGGAGCGGTCACGGAGGGGTTCCGGACGTTGATCCTCGCCCAGGCCGGGCGGGAGGCAACCTACTCCCGGTACTACCGGACCCGACGGGACGCTGCGGGGAAGGTCCTCCGGGGATGCGTCGACGACGTCTGGACGTACCCGAAGTTCGCCGACCTCGCGAAGTTCTCCACCCAGGAGCGGCTCCGGTCGGTCGGGGCGCTCGCGGTGCCGAACCGGGCGCTCAGCTCCTACGTCCCGATCGACGTGATCGAGTCGGAGTTCAAGGTCCCGCTCGTCGGATCCCGGGCGCTGCTCCGGATCGAGGAGCGCAGCGAGCGCGAGAACTACTACACGCTGCTCGAAGCGGCGGGAATCCCGACCCCGACCCGGATCGACGACCCGAAGTCGATCGACGGCCTCGCGATCGTCAAGCTCCCCCACGCCCAGAAGCGGCTCGAACGGGGCTTCTTCACGGTCGCCTCGCCGGCCGAGTACGACCGCAAGAGCCGGGAGCTCCTCGAGAACGGGACGATCCGGGCGGAGGACCTCGCGACCGCGCGGATCGAGAAGTACGTGATCGGGCCGGTGTTCAACTTCAATTTCTTCTTCTCCCCGTTGTTCCCGCGCGCCGAGGGGCTCGAGCTCCTCGGCGTCGACGAACGCCGGGAGAGCTCGCTCGACGGGCTCGTCCGCCTGCCCGCGGCGCAGCAGCTCGAGCTCGCCGAGGCCGGTCGCCTCCCGGAGTACACGGTCGTGGGTCACGGCACCCTGACGGTCCGCGAATCGATCCTCGAGGACGTCTTCCGTCTCGGCGAGAAGTTCGTGAACGCCGCGGCCGGCCGATACCCGCCGGGGATCATCGGTCCGTTCTGCCTCCAAACATGCCTCGACAAGGACGGTCGGCCGACCGTCTTCGACGTCGCGGCGCGGATCGGCGGCGGGACGAACATCCACCTCGGCCTCGGGCACCCGTACGGCAACGCGCTCTGGCGCGAACCGATGAGCTCGGGGCGCCGACTCGCCCGGGAGATCCGCCTCGCCCTCGACGACGGCCGCCTGGCGGAGATCGTGACATGAGCGCCCCCGCCGCACCACCGCCGGTCGCCAAGCTCCGCGAGAGCCCGCTCGCGCCGTTCCATGCCGCCCACGGCGGCCACATGGTGCGGTTCGCCGGTTGGAACCTTCCGCTCTACTTCACCGGCATCCTCGCCGAGCACTCGGCCGTCCGGTCGTCGGTCGGCCTATTCGACGTCTCCCACATGGGGATCGTCACGCTCGACGGGGCAAGCGCACCGGCGCTCGTGTCGCGTCGGACGACCGCCGACATCGCTCGCCTCGCGCCCGGGCAGTGCCGCTACACCTTCCTCCTCGACGCGGCGGGCCGGATCGTCGACGACCTCCTTGTCACCCGGCTCGACTCGGGCGGGGCGGAGGGTCCGCGGCTGCTCGCGGTCCCGAACGCCGCGAAGTCCGCCCACATCGTCGAACTGTTCCGCCAGCACCGCAAGCCGAGCACGACGATCGCGGCGCACAACGACGCGGTCGCGATCCTGGCGGTCCAGGGGCCGAAGTCGGTCGAGACGCTCGAGCGATTGTTCGGCTGGTCGCTCAGCGGCCTCGGCGTCTACCACGGCGCGTGGTTCCCGTCGGAGCGCGGGGGGTCGTTCCCGACGGCCGAGCCGCTCGGCCGGTCGTTCGCCGACGGCCTTCGGGACGGGTTCTGGGTCAGCCGCACCGGCTACACCGGCGAGTCGGGGTTCGAGTTGTTCGTCCCGGCCGCCAAGGCGGTCGCGGTCGCGGACCGCCTGGTGGCCGCCGGGGTCGTGCCCTGCGGCCTCGGCGCCCGGGACACCCTTCGGCTCGAGAAGGGGTACCTTCTGTCCGGGCAGGACTTCGAGATGGACCGGACGCCCCTCGAGGCCCGTCAGGACCGGTTCGTCGATTTCGAGCACCCGTTCGTCGGCCGCGAGTCGCTTCTCGCCCAGAAGACCGCGGGGACGTATGCGAGACTCTCCGGACTTTCTGTCAGCGACCCCGACGCGATCCCCCGTCATGGGTCCACGGTCCTCTCCGGCGACCTCGTGGTCGCGACCGTGACGAGCGGCGCCCGGTCCCCGACCCTCGGGCGGGGGATCGCGCTCGCCTACCTCCCCCCGGCGCTCGCCAGCCCGGGCACGTCGGTGTCCGTCGCCGTACGGGACCGGAAGTCGCCGGCGGAGGTCGTTCGGCTCCCGTTCCTTCCTTCCGGGGCGGCGCGACGGGAATATACGGCCCCCCCGACCTAGGTGGGGGGGATGGGCACCCCGGGAGTCGCCCGACCTCTGGTCGGTCGATTGGAGGTCCTCGACACCCTCCGGCGGCGGCGCGACCTCGCCCGCGACGGGCAAGGGGGGCTCACCCTGGTCGAGGGGAACGCCGGCGTCGGCAAATCGACGCTCGTCGAACAGCTGGCCGCCGAGGCCCGGGCGAAGGGGCTCCGCGTCGTCGTCACGAGGACCCTCGCGCTCGAGAACCCCCCGCCGCTCCACCTGCTCCGGGAGGCGATCGCCCAGGCGAAGGCGGCCCCCGACGCGGACGGCGACGACGGCGAGCAGCCGTCCGGGCTCCTCGGCCACGTCGCGGTCCCGACGTCCGAAACCATGCTGCTCGGGTTCGCTCCGGGAAAAGGGTCCCACCTCACCGAGTCGCGCGACCGCCTGCTCGAGGTCGTCAGCCAGCCGGTCGAGTCCGCGGACCAGGGGAAGATCCGCCTGTTCGCCCAGCTCACCGAGGAGTTCCTCGCCCTCGCCGAGCGGGGCCCGACGCTCGTGATCCTCGAGGACCTCCACCTCGCCGACGAGGCGTCGCTCGACGCGCTCGCCTCGATCGCGCTCCGCCTGATCGACCGGCCGCTCTGGCTGGTCATCACCACCCTCCCGGTCGCCAACCTTCGGGAACCCGAACGCGGGCTGCTCGAACGGATCGTCCGGACCAGCGGCGGGGAGAGCGTGACGCTCCGTCCGTTCACGGCCGGCGAGACGCTCGACTTCGTGCGAAGCCTCGCCATCGGGCAGGGCGCGGCCGCCGAGGACGTCACCCGGTGGCACTCCCAGTCCGGCGGCAACCCGCAGTTCCTCGAGCAGCTGATCCGGACCCGGGCGCCCCCGCCCACCGGGGCGGCCACCGACCCGGACGCCCCCGGCGAGCTCGCGGAGTACCTGGCCCGGCGACTGCCCGAGCTCGATGACGAGTCCCGAAGGGTCCTGACGGTCGGCAGCGTCCTCGGCCGAGAGTTCTCCTTCGACCTCCTGCTCCGCGCGTCGGAAGAGGACGAGGAGCACCTCACGGAGGTCGTCGAGCGCCTCGTCCGGATGGGCGCGCTACGCGAACGCGAGGGCGAGCACCTCGAGTTCGTCCGCGACGACCTCCGCGCCCACATCTACACGGGGCTCACCGAGACCCACCGGCGCGTCCTCCACAAGCGGGCCGGCGAGGCGCTCGAGGCGACCGGCGCGGCCGACGCCCCGACCGTCTTCGCCCTGGCGCGCCATTTCTCGCTCGGCCGGGTCGAGGACCGGGCTGAGCTGTACAACCGGTTCGCCGCCGACTTCGCGATGCGGTCGTCCAGCGCGAACGTCGCGCGCCAGCACCTCGAACGCGCGATCGAGGCGCACCGCCGGGCCCGGCCAGACGACCACGCCGGCGAGATCGAGCTGCTCCTCGACCTCGCGGTCCAGCTCGACCGTCTCGGGGAGCTGAAGGCGGCGGAGGAGCTCCTCCGTGGCCTCGACGAGAAACCCCACCTGATGCGCGCCGCGTCCCCCACCCAGCGGGCGATGCTGAAGATCTACCTCGCCCGCATCCTCACCGACCAGGGCCGGTGGGACGAGGCGGACCG
>DASYOF010000272.1:0-3492 GCA_036007995.1 Thermoplasmata archaeon | reverse complement strand
CGCCGTCCCCTTCAGGTACTCGAACGGCGACTGGCGGCCCCGCTGGTACTTCGCCTTCAGGAGCAGTTCGACCCGGGTCCCGCTCGGACGGTCCCAGAGGACGAGGTCCTCGGAGACGACCCGGGCGAGATTCTTCTGGGTGTCGATGACGAGCTCGACGACGTGCGCGGCCTCCTCCTCGGCGACCTTGCTGGTGATCTTCGTGGGGCGGGCGGTGGTCAGGCCCGCGTAGAGGACCGCGGCGGAGATGCCGATCCCCTGCTGGCCGCGCGACTGCCGGTTCGCGTGGAACCGGGAGCCGTAGAGGAGGCGTCCGAAGACGTTCGGGATCTCGCGCTTCAGGATCCCCGGACCGTTGTCCTCGACGGCGACCCGGAGCCGGTCGAGCCCCTCCTTCGCGATCTCGACCTTGATGTCCGGGAGGACCTGCGCCTCTTCGCACGCGTCGAGGGAGTTGTCGACCCCTTCCTTCACGGTGGTGAGGAGCGCCCTCAGGGGGTTGTCGAACCCGAGGATCTGCCGGTTGCGCTCGAAGAACTCGGCGACGGAGATCTCGCGCTGCTTGGCCGCGAGCTGTTGTGCGAGCGACTTCGCCGGGGGCACCGGTGGCCGACCAACGGACCCTCGCTATAAGTCCGTGGTTCGAGTCGGCCCCGACGGACGATGGCCCGGTCGTTGGGCGACGTCCCGGAGCACCGGGCGGAACGGTCGCCATCGGGCCGGCTCGTTCACGTCGACGTCGACGAGGACGACCTTCTCGTCGGGACCGAGCGATAGGTTCGTGAGTGGGCGCTCCGCGAGCGGCTCGCCCCGGGCGTCGTACGCCCGCGACCCGCCGCCGAAGACGATCCCGTCTTCGACCCCCACGCGGTTGACGTAGACGAGCGGCGCGGCGTTCTCGACCGCGCGCGCGGGGAGCACCTTCTCGAACAGGCGTCGCGAGGTCACGGGCGCCGCGGAGACGCAGACGAACAGGTTCGCCCCGTCGAGCGCGAGCGCGCGGAACACCTCCGGGAAGAACGCGTCGTAGCAGATCGACAGGCCCACTTTCTCCGGACCGAAGGCCGCGGCGGTGCTCGACTCCGACGGAGAGAAGATGCCCCCCTCCTCGAACGGCCCGTAGGTCGGAAGGTACCGCTTCCCCTGGGTGAACCGGGTCCCGTCCGGCCGGAGGAGCAGCACGGAGTTGTCGACCTCGCCCCGGCGGGAACCGACCGTCGGCGCCCCCACGACGGCCGACCGCCCCGTTCCCTCGAGCGCCTCCGCCAGCTCGGTCAGCCGCGGCTCGTGCTCCCGGATCGCGAGCTTGTGGAACCGGTCACCGACCCGGTACCCGGTCAGGTACAGCTCCGGGAAGACGATCAGCGCCGCGGGGGCGGCGCGGACGACCTCGGCGGCCCGAGCGACGTTCCGCTCGACGTCGCCGGCGACCGGGGCGAGCTCGGCGAGCGCGATCTCCATCAGAAGAAGTGGTGGCGGACCGCGAGCAGGTAGACGAACAGCACAAGGAAGACGAGGAAGACGACCGTGATCGTCGAGGTGAAAAACAGGTAGCCGAGCCCGAGGAACAGCACGACGACCGTGGTGTAGAGCGCCCACGCCTCCTGGTTCCACAGCGCGGTCGCGACCCCGACGAGGACCGCGCCGAGGAGCACGAGGATCGCCGCGCCGATCACGTCGACCTGGTGCACGATCAGCAGCTGGGAGGGGATCGCGGTGCCGAGGTACTCGTTGAGGAGGAACAGGAGCCCGCTAACGAGGACCACGATGCCGAGGAGCGCGATCAGGACCGACAGGATCGCCACGCCGATCGGGAGCGAGGGGCGCACCTCGGTCGGCTCCCACTGGGGCGGGAGGTGTTGGACCTCGGGGACGGCGCCGGAAGCGGCCGTCGCCCGTGCTGTCGCCGGCATGGGGGCTCCGACGGCGCGAGCCCGCGGTCGAGACAAGTAGCTTTCGTTCGAGGGGCCCAGGCGGGGTCCGAACGAGACCGACGTCGAGGAATCCCTAGGGGAGGAACTGGGGGCGCTCGACGAGCACGCTCGACCAGCCCTCTTCCACGAGCTCCCGGTCCACCTGGGCGACGAGCTGGGAGTGGTTCTCGCAGAGCACGAACTCGCGCGCGGTCGACGCGTTGGCGCCCCGGGCGCGGGCGGCGCCGCGGAGGTTCGCCGAGTACGTCGCCGATTCCCGGCATCGGCCGGCGAGCGACATCTGACGGTCTTCCACCGGCGCCGGACCCCTCGGGAAGGCGTACGCGGACGCCGGCTCGATCTGGCACTGCGCCATACGAGCCCCCGAAACCGGTCGGGCCGATAAGGTAGGCGAGGCGACGTTCGCCGCGAAAGGGGCGCTTAGAACCGGCGCTCCGCCGCGCCCCAGGCCATGTGCTCGAGGAGGATCCGGAACGGGGACGGCGGAAGCGCCTCGAGCGACCGGCTCGCCCGGTCGGCCCAGAGCCTCGCGGTGTCCGCGACCCGGGCCGGAGCCCCGCTCGCATCGACGAGGGCGCGCAGGCGCAGGAGGTCGCCGGGGGACTTGCGGTGCAGGCCGAACAACCGCTCGAACTCGGCGCGCCGGGTCCCGTCGAGCGCCTCGTACGTCTCGAGGCTGAGCAGGGTCGGATTCCCCTCGCGGAAGTCGCCGTAGAGCGGCTTCCCGAGGATGTCCGAGTCGCCGTACACGTCGAGGAGGTCGTCGCGGATCTGGAACGCGATGCCGAGCGAGCGCCCGTAGCCGGCCGCCGCGTCCTGGACCGGGACCGGCGAGCCCTGGATCTCCGCCACCGAGCCGAGGGCGGCGGCGACGATCGCGGCGGTCTTGCGCTCGACGACCCGGAAGTAGTGCTCCCGGCCGGCCGTGAGGTCGAACCGGCCGCTCTCCTGGAGCACCTCGCCTTCGACGAGGTCGGCGCACGCCTCGCCGCAGCGCATGATGATCGACCGGGGGTACTCGGACGCGAGCTCGAACGCCCGGACGAACAGGTAGTCGCCGGAGACGATCGCGAGCGGCAGGCCGAACGCCTGCGGGAGCGACGGGCGCCCGCGGCGCATCTCGGCATGGTCGATGACGTCGTCGTGCACGAGCGTGGCGGTGTGGATCAGCTGGAACGCCGCCGCGAGCGAGTGGATCGGTCCGGTGTCGGTCGCCCCGAGCGCGCGGTGGAGGGCGGCCATCAGGACCGGGCGGACGCGCTTCCCCCCGGCGCTGACCGCGTACTTCGCGGCGTCGGTGAGCCTCGGATAGGTGGCGCCGAGGACGTCCTGCATCCGACGGTCGATGTCGGAGAGGTCGTGGACGAGGAGCGGGAGCACCTCGGTGAGCTTCGCGGTCAGGTCCTCGCCGATCGTTTGGCTGACGAGCACGTCGAGCGGCAGGTCGGCGGGGTCCGCCGTGGACGGTCCCGGTACGTTCACGACGCACCGCCGAGGCGGCGGGGACGACGCATCCGCATCATCGCATCGAGACCGTCCGCCCCGATATAGCGCATCC
>DASYOF010000271.1:0-2778 GCA_036007995.1 Thermoplasmata archaeon | reverse complement strand
CAAAGCCCGCCCCGGGAGTCGCCGCGGTGGAGTTCGGTTGCGGAGTTCCCGGCGACCGAGCGGGAGGGGGGGTGACGACCACGGCGGGAAGGGCGACGACCACCGTCGAGCCGCGGGAGTCCGTCGCGGTCACCGTCGGCGTGTAGCTCCCCGCGCCCTCGAACGAGTGCTGGACCGTGGCCCCGGAGAGAGAGGCCCCGTATGCGCCGTCGCCGAACGTCCATTGGATCGTGTACGGCGCGATGCCCCCGCTGACGAGGGCGACGAAGTCGACGAGCGACTCGTTCGGACCGGTCGATCCGACGGTGGACCCCGACGCCGACAGATGGAGGGGCCGCGGCGCGAGCGGGACGCCGAGCGCCAGGACGGGTGGATACAGGAAGACGTAGTTGAGGTTCGCATCGCGAACGGTCACGGTGATCATGTAGACCCCCGAGTGGTGGAACGGGAAGACGAGAGTGAGGGCGCTGCCATTCCACGCCGTGCCGTTCCCGGACACGGTCCGGAAGAACGTCTGGTTGCTCGCGGCGGAGGACGCTCCGAACACCGCCCACCAGTAGTCGTACGGCGCGAGCCCGTTCGAGGCGGTCAGGTTCACGCTGACGTTCACCGGGGCGCTCGCGTTCGTGGGGGCCTCGGTGAACACGACGGTCGGATACCACGAGGCCGGGGTCCCGTTCGCGGTCAGGTTCGTCCAGATCGTCCCCTGGGCGACGTACCGCGGACCGTAGGCGCCGGAGGCGGTGAGAAGGTAGCTCGCCGTCCACACGCAAGTCCCGGCGGCGTTCGGCGGGTTGGTGGGGTTCGATGCCCCGCAGCCGAACGCGGCGGTGACGGACGTGGACACGTTCTGGGAGCTGTTCTGGACCAGGGTGCCGTTGTCGGTCCACAGGTCGACCGTCCACCCCCGGGGGAGCGCGGACGGGGTCGTCACGTTGAGCCAGAACGTGATGTTGACCGGACGGGTGCCGTTCCCGACGGCGACCGCCGTGGCGAGGTCCGACCCAGAGGCGACGACCGTCGAGGAGTTGCCGCAGGCGAGCCAGACGCCCGTGGTCTCATTGATGAGGCACCCGACCGCGCTCTCGTTGCCCCCGACGTAGTAGGTCGTGTTGATCGACCAGCCCGACGATTGGTTCGAGTACGGCCTCTGCCAGAGCATCGTGTACCCGTACGGCACGTTCGTCGTGTTCTCCGTATACGTGACCCCGAGGGGGACGGAGCCGCCCGATGTCGAGGCGGTGATCTGGACCGGGTCGCCGACGGTGGCATTGTAGACGGTGATCGGTCCGAGGATCGCCCCCCCCATCGCGTCGCAGGTCGAGTCCGCGACCACCGCGATCGCGAGGTACATGCCGGGCGAGGTGAGGTTCTCGGTCCCGTTGAGGTTCGTCGAGTTCCAGGAGAAGTTGCCGCCGATGTACGGCTCGAACTCGACGTCGGACTGATAGGGCGGGATTCCGCCGGAGGAGATCGAGATCGACCAGGAGATCGCCAAGGGGGCGGGTCCGGTCGTGTTCCCGGTCCACAAGACGGTCCCGTTGATCGTCGCGAGCCCGATCGGCATCGCGTTCGGCCAGTACGGGTCACAGGTCCAGTTCGAGCTCGCGGGCCGCGCCGCCGGGAGGGTCCGGGAGCCTGCGGGTGTCGTCCAGGTCAATGGATGCGACGGGGACATCGGGCGGAGCGCGTCCACGACGAACGGTCGCGCTTTGGATGGCCCGGCGCCGGCGAAACCCGCCACTCCCGAGCCGTGCGGGAAGCCCACGACGGTCCGGCCGGTCGAGGAGAGTCCGGTCGGGAAGATCAGGATCAGGAGGACGGAGAGGGCGACCAGCACCAGCGCTCCACGGGTACCGGTTCGAGCGACAGGGCGAAGCCGGCGGGTCGGTCCGGGGGATTCGGTCGGGGGCGTTCCGCTCACCACCCGCCCTCCCGGTCGACCCCCCTCTTAAGGCTGCGTCGGAGAAATGCGGCTGATTCCCGCTTTCGGAATATCTGCGGTCGGGCGGGGCCTGCCCGGGAGCCCCGCTACCGGATCCGCTCGAGCGCGAACGACCCGACCACGAGCCCCCGAGGCGTCGCGCGGTACTCGACCCAGTCGTGGGTCTCGACCTCCCCGAGGCCGAGGACCGAGAGGAACGTCTTGTCGCGCTCCTGCTTGAAGCGGATCGCCCCGTCCATGCGGCTGAGGATCGTTTCGACCTGGCTCTCGGGGAGCGATCCGGATTCGAGCGAATAGAGCGCGATCGCGTTGCGGGGCTTCAGGATCCCGACGAGATTCTGGAGGAAGTTCAGCCGGGCGCGCTCGTCGGACGCGGAGAGCGAGGCCGACAGGCCGAGATACGCGACGCGGAACGACTTGGCGCCTCCCGTCCCGATGGCGTTCGACTGCTGGACGAGCGCGGTCAGGATGCCCGCATGATCGGTCGGTCCGCGGGTCGCCGAGCGCACGGCGGTCGACGGCTGAGCGGTCGGGGCATCGGTCGGGGCCGATGCATCGACCCAGTGGACTTTGCCGAGCTGTTCGTATTCGTGGAGCTGGGGAAGCACCAGCCCGATCTTCTGGCCGAGCTCCTCGGGGGACCGCGAGGCGGTCACGACGATGACCGGTTCGCCCCGGCGGAGCCCCTCGGCGATGAAGGCGTAGATGGCGACCTCCTTGCCGACGAACGCGTCGCCGATCAGCGCGATGTGGGCCTTCGGCGGGATCCCGCCGAGCAAGAGGTCGTCGAGCCGGGGGGTGCCGGTCGGGAGTCGGTCGGCGAACTTCACGCG
>DASYOF010000270.1:0-1824 GCA_036007995.1 Thermoplasmata archaeon | reverse complement strand
GGGCTGGGTGGCGCCGATCGTCCGGATCGCCCGCCAGGCGGTCTGGAAGACGAGCGGAACCGCCGCGGCCTGAGCGAACGACCAGCCGGTCGGGATCGGGAACAGGTTCCGGCGCGGCAGCACGACGAACTCGGTCGAGCTTCCCTGGGTGTGTTCGCCGAGGATCCGGTAGTTGCGGCAGAGCGCCTCCCGCCCCGCGCGGCACGCCTCGCAGGTCCCGTCCCAGAGGCCGGGGTTCGCGAGGACCCGGGTCCCGACCGGCAGGTCCTCGACCCCCGGTCCGACCGACTCGACCTCCCCGGCGACGTCGGAGCCCAGCACGTGGGGCCGCTCGATCGGGACCCCGGGGATGCCGGCGAGCACGAATCGGTCGAGGCGGTTGAACGCGGCCGCCCGCACCCGGACCCGAACCTCGCCCGGACCGGCGGACGGTTCGGGGACCTCGACGAACTCGACCCGGTCGAGTCCGCCGTGTTCGCGGAACCCGAGACCCCTCATCGGCTCGGGTCGGCGAGGTGCCAGCGGGTCGTCGTCCCCTCGTCTTCGATGATGATGCCCGCCGCAGCCAGCTCGGCCCGGATCCGGTCGGCCTCGACGAAATCGCCCCGGCCGCGGGCCCGGGTGCGGGCGGCGAGCGCGACCTCGATCGCCGAGCCGAGCGCCGTCGAACCCCCGGACGGGGCCCCGCGGAACAACCCGAGGACTTCCGCCGCCCAATCGTACGGCCCGAGCAGCGCCGCCAACGCTTCGGACGACAGCGAGTCGAAGTCGGCCGCGCGCTCCTGGACCTGCTTCGTCCAACCGAAGAGCGTCGCGATGACCTCCCGCGTGTGGAAGTCGTGGCTGAGCGCCTCGTCCAGCTGCTCGACCGCGTGGCTGGCGGCGTTCGCCTGCTCCTCCGAGAGTTCGGTTCCGGTCCGCACCGGACCGGCGGACGTCGACGCCCGCCGGAGGCGCTCGGCCGGCTGCGCGATGGTCCGGTACGCTTCGGCCGCCTCCTCGAGGCTCTTCCCCGGAACAAAGTCGAGCGGGCTCCGGTAGTGGGCATTGAGGTAGTAGAACCGGACCACCTCGGGTCCGAACCGCTCGATGGCCTCGGCGAGGCTGTAGACGTTGCCGAGCGATTTCGACATCTTCTCCCCCTTCATCGTGAGGAGTCCGACGTGCATCCAGAAGTTGACGAGCGGCGCCTCGCCGGTGGCCCCTTCCGCTTGCGCGATCTCCGCCTCGTGGTGGGGGAATTTCAGGTCGAGGCCGCCGCCGTGGAGGTCGTACCGCGGGCCGAGGAGCCGGACTGTGATCGCGGTGTCCTCGATGTGCCAGCCGGGCCGACCGGGTCCCCACGGGGACTCCCAGGTCGGTTCTCCGGGGGTCGCGGCCTTCCAGAGAACGAAGTCCCCCGGCGCCCGCTTCCCCGGTTCCGGGGCGACCCGGGCCCCCGGCCGCAGTGCCTCGGTCTTCTGGCCCGAGAGCGCGCCATAGGTCGGGAACTTCGCGATGTCGTAGTACACCGAACCCTGGGCGGCGTAGGCAAATCCCCGGTCGATGAGCGCCTGGACCTGCGCGACGATCTCGGGGACGTAGTCGGTCGCGTGCGGGTAGTAGTTGACCGATTCGACCCCGAGCTCCCCCATCGCCGCCCGGTATTCGGCGAAGTGGCGGTCTGCGAGGACCAGCGGGTCGGTACCGCTCTCGCCGCCCCGGGCGATCAGACGGTCGTCGATGTTCGTCACGTTCTGCACGTAGAACACCCGATACCCCCACCGCCGGAGGGCCCGGGCGACGACGTCGAACGTGACGAACACCTTCCCGTGCCCGATGTGG
>DASYOF010000269.1:0-4456 GCA_036007995.1 Thermoplasmata archaeon | reverse complement strand
GAAATAGTTCACGTACGGCATCTTCGAGAGTGCCGTGAACGTGTTCGACCACGCGATGCCGTTCGTCGAGGTCGCGAGCCAGGAGCTGTACGACTCCTGGAACGGCGAGCACACGATTGAGCTGCAGTAGGTGTTGTTCGCCCAGACGTACGCCAGGTAGACCGTGCCGGACGAGTAGGCGATCGAGGGAGAGTACAAGTCGTCCTGGGAGTTGATCGGGGCGTTCACCCCGCCGTCGGTCCAGGTCGTGCCGCCATTCGTCGTGACGGCCGCGAAGATGCCCGAGTACTCCCAGTTGTAGAACGTCCCGGCCGACTCGAAGTGTGTCCCCGCGTACGCGACGTAGATGGTCGACGCCGAGCTTCCGATCGCGATCGAGGTCTCGGGAGCGAACTGCCAGCCGCCCTGGAACCCGTAGAAGTAGTAGTCGTCGTAATTCATGAAGTGGGGGCTGTCCCCGACCTTCGGCGCGACGGTCACGGGCGTGCTCCAGCTCGAGCCGTTGCTCGTGGACTCGGAGAGGACCACGTCGTCCGCATAGTACGCACCGGTCGGGAAGAGGCAGTTCTGCACGCACGAGCGGTTGGTCGCGTAGGCGACGTTGATGCCGCCCGTGGCGTTGACCGCGATGCTGGGGCTGGTGCTCCAGTTCCCGAAGCTCGCGTTCTCACCGGGCAGGGCGAACGGGCCGTGCCAGCTCGTGCCGCCGTTCGAGGAGTAGACGATGTCGACCGAGGGGGCGACCGACGTACCAGGATAGGTGTACGCCCCGACCGTGTAGTTCGCGACGGCGGCCGGCGCGACCACGTAGACCACGTAGATCGTATCGCCGAAGACCGCCATGTCCGGCCGCGCCGCGCCGGTCACGCTGGGAACTTCCGAGACGTTGCTCCACGTCCGTCCATTGTTGGACGAGGAAACGAACCCGAGCGCATCCCCGGTGAGGTTGGTCCAGTCGGGCGGGAGGAGCTGCTGGCTCCCGTACGGAGATGTCTGGTTCTTCGTCAGGTTGGAGAGGATGAACGCTCCGAAAACCGAGTTGCCGGAGCCGGTCGCGAACGTCGGCATCGACGACGCGGGCCACTGGCAGGTCGAATTCCCGATGAGTTGGGGCGTCCCCCAGGTCGAGCCGTTCGTGGTCGACCGGGCCCACGCGACGTTGGTGGCGGTCCACGACGTGAGGTTGGAGCCACCGGTCGCATTGCACTGCGGGCCGACGGTGGTGAGAATCGAGTAGCCGACCCCGAGGTCGCCGTTCGCGAGCGCGAGGATCGTCGGGCTCTGGGTCTGCGGTAGGCAGTAGTTGTAGATGAACGTCGTATAATTGTCGATCCAGCAGGGCACATTCGCGGTGGCCGCGGGGGGGATCGACGTCGAGGCAAAAATCGTGCCAACGGTCCCGTTCGTGGCCGTCGGGCGGGCCGGTGAGGACGGATGGCTCGCGGCCACCGGAGCGACTACGGCCGACGGGGCGTGAGCGGACGGCATCGCCGACGGGGCGGCGGCAGGCGACAGCGCCGCAGCTCCTGCAGAGGAAGCGAGGAGCCCCCCGAGGATCAGGAGGATGGTCCAAATCGGAGTTCGGCGTACGCGCCCGGCGGCAAGTCGCCCGGCCATGCGACGGCGACTCACTTTTGCATTAAATACCTTCAGTCGCCGGTCTCTCGGCAAGAGCGATTCCCCGACCGCCCGAACGCGGGGCGCGGCGCCCGCGGGCCCAACCGAACCGATTTAGAGTACCGGCCGTCTGGGACCATCGAATGTACTCGAGCCACCGACCCGCGTCGACCGTGACGTCGAATCGTCACGACGCGCCCAACTCGATCTCGGTCCCGTTCGTGCTGCTCGCCTCGGTGCTGATGGGCATCGGGCTGATGCTGATCTTCACGTGGCTCATCACCTTCGATTGGCTGTTCTTCCCAGGAGTCCTGGTCGTCGCAATCGGCGCGTTCATGATGCTCAGCCCGCGGATGGGCTCCGACCACGCGTAGGCCTGCCGTGCCGGGGCCGCGGCCGTCGGACGAGCCCCTCGGCCTGTCGGTCGTCAAGCTCGGCGGCTCGGTCCTCACTCGGAAGCGCGAGCGCGAATCGCTGCGCCCGAAGGTGATCGCCCGCTTGGCGACGGAGCTCGCGACGGCCCCGGGTCCGTTGGTCGTCCTCCACGGGGCGGGCTCGTTCGGCCACCCGGGCGCCCGCCGGTTCCGCTTGGCGGAGCCGCCGACCGAGGGAGACGGCGGCCCGGAGCGGCGACGCGGCGCGTCGATCGTCGCCCGCGAGGTTCGACGGCTGCATGCGAGCGTCATCCACGCCCTGGTCGACGCCGGCCTCGCCCCGTGGTCGCTTCCCGGAGCCACGGTCGGTCGAAACCGTTCGGGCGTTCTCGACGAGCTCGACTCGGAGCGGTTCACCGACGCTCTCGGCGCTGGAGTGACTCCGGTCTCGTTCGGGGACGTCGTCCGGGACGATGCCTGGGGTTTCTCGATCCTGTCCGCCGACACCATCGCGCTCGGGCTCGCCGCAGCCCTTCCCGTCGCCCGGGTGGTGTTCGTCAGCGACGTCGGCGGCGTCTTCGAGCCGGGCGCGAAGGGCCGACCGATCGCGGTGCCCCGGGTGACGCGCGAGCTCGTCGAACGGCTCCGGCCGACGCCCGGCGTCGCGGACGTGACCGGCGGGATCCGGGGGAAGGCGGAGGCGATGCTGGCCATCGGCGAGGCGGGCGCCGACGCCGGTCTTATTAGCGGACTCTCGGATGGGTTGCTTTCGCGGGCGCTTCGGGGGGAACGGGTCTACGGGAGCTGGGTCGAAGGGACGCGCCGCTGAGGCGCGAGCCCCGGAACCCACCGGGACCGGCGGCCTCGACCTCTCCCATCGGAAGGCCGACCACGTCAAGGTCGTCCTCGGCCAGCCGGTCGAGGGCCGGTACCGGTACTGGAACGACGTCCAGATTGTGCACAACGCGCTGCCCGAAGTCGACTTCGACGAGATCGACCCGTCGGTCGAGCTGTTCGGTCACCGCCTGAAGGCGCCCCTCGTCATCACGGGGATGACCGGGGGATTCCCCGACGCGAAGAAGATCAACGGCAACCTCGCCCGGGCGGCCGCCGAGGTCGGGGTGGCGATGGGCGTCGGGAGCGAGCGCGCGGCGATCCTGAAGGGGCAGTTCCCGGAGAGCTACTCGGTCGTCGCGAAGCACGAGGTCCCGCTCAAGTTCGCCAACATCGGCGCGCCGCAGATCATCCCGCAAGGCCCGGCCGAACCGGTGATCACGGTCGAGGAGGCCCGGAAGGCGATGGAGCTGATCGGCGCCGACCTGCTCGCGATCCACCTCAACTTCCTCCAGGAGATGGTCCAGCCCGAGGGCGACCGGAAGGCCCGAGGGGCGCTCGACGAGATCGGCCGGCTCGCCCACTTCTTGCCGGTCCTCGTCAAAGAGACGGGGGCCGGGATCTCCCGGACGGTCGCGGAGCGCCTCCGCGGGACTGGGGTCCGAGGGTTCGACGTCAGCGGGACCGGCGGGACGTCGTTCGCCGCGGTCGAGCACCATCGCGCGGTCGAGAAGGGGGCCGTTCGGGAGGCCCGCCTGGGGAAGACGTTCTGGGATTGGGGAATCCCCTCGCCGGTCTCGGTCCGCGAGCTCGTCCCGCTCGGCCTACCGGTGATCGCGAGCGGGGGGATCCGCTCCGGGCTCGACATCGCCCGCGCGGTCGTGCTCGGCGCGACCGCCGCTGGCACCGCCGGCGGCATCCTCCGCGCCGCCTCGACGGGCTTCGCGGAAACCAAGACGGAGCTCGAGCACCTGGTCTACGAGTTCAAGGTCGCGATGTTCCTCACGGGGAGCCGTACCGTCCGGGAGCTCCAGCGGGCGCCGTACGTCCTCACGGGAGAGACGCGCGAATGGCTGATGCGCTGACGGGCGGGGACCGGGAGCGCGCGAAGCTCCGCTACGCCAAGGCCGCGAGCATCGCGGTGCCGTCCAACGTGGCGTACGCGGCGACCCTTTCCCCGAGCGAGCGCGCCGCGTGGACCGGCGGCGTCGTCCTCCGAAAGCCGACGCGGACCCTCTCCGGCGTGGCCGTCGTCGCGGTCATGACCGCCCCGGCCGCCTGCCCCCACGGCCGATGCACCTACTGCCCCGGCGGGCTCGAGCGGGGCACCCCGCAGAGCTACACGGGCGAGGAGCCGAGCGCGCTGCGCGGCGCGCAGTTCCAATGGGACGCGCGGGCGATCACCGAGCACCGGCTGGCGTCGTTGGAGGCGACGGGACACTCGACGTCCAAGGTGGAGGTGATCGTCATGGGCGGGACGTTCCCCGCCCGGCCGCGGCCCTATCAAGAGACGGTGGTGCGAGGCATCTTCGACGGCCTGAACGGCCGCCCCTCGAGCTCGCTCGCCGAGGCGCAGGCGCAGAACGAGACCGCCGCCCACCGGTGCGTCAGCCTCACCGTCGAGACCCGGC
>DASYOF010000268.1:0-4734 GCA_036007995.1 Thermoplasmata archaeon | reverse complement strand
GCACACGTAGACGGCCAGGAACTTCGCCAGGAGGAGGTCCGAGCGGCGGACCGGACGGATCACGAACAGGTCGTACACGTGTCGTTCTCGCTCGTTGATGATCGACACCGCGAGCATCGCGGAGGCGAGCGTTCCGCCGATGCTCCCGACGAGGAGCGAGGTGAACACGGCGACCGGGATGGATCCGGTGTTCGGCGAGATCGCGTACAGCAACAGGCTGAGCGCGGGCAAGCCGACCCAGAGCGCCACCATCACTTTCGAGCGGTAGAACCCCGTGAGCTCGTCCCGGAAGAGGAGGGGGAGGCTCATGCGCCGCCCCCCTCGACGAAGCGGAAGTACAGCTCCTCGAGCGTCGGCACCATCGGCCGGATGCTCCGGATCCGGTGCCCCTCGGCCCGGACCCCGTCGATGAGACGGTCGATCGCCTCGTCCAAGTCGACGTCCGCCCGCACGTGCGCCCGGACCCGCCCGGGGGAGACGAGGTCGACCCCGTCGAGGAGCGCGAGGACCGCGGGGCCGAGCGGTCGACCGGTGTCGCGGGCGAGCACGATCTCGACGTCCCGGGGCGACCCGAACCGGGCCCGGAATTCGTCGATCGTCCCGCTGTGGCGGAGCCGCCCCCGGCTCAGAATCCCGATCCGGTCGGCGACGTCCTCGACGTCGCTCAGGATATGGGTGGAGAACAGGATCGTCGTGCCGCCGGAGCGCAGCTCCCGGAATATCTCCTTGAAGTCGTGGCGGCTCACCGGATCGAGACCGGCCATCGGCTCGTCGAGCACGAGGAGCGCCGGGCGATGGAGGATCGCCTGGGCCATCCCCACCTTCTGGACCGTGCCCCCGGACAGGTCCACGATGCGTCGGAACCGGGCGTCCGCAATTCCCAATCTCGCGAGGACCGAGCCAATGCGGGCGTCGAGCACGTCCGCGGAAACCCCCGAGAGCAGACCGAACGTCCGGAGCGCTCGATCGACCTTCCGCCACTCTTGGAACGCGGCCTTCTGGGGGAGGTAGCCGAGCGAGCGCGCGACCGCGCGGTCGGCCGCCCGGATCGGCCGGCCCTCGACCACGACCTCGCCGTCGAATCGATTGAGGAGTCCGACGATCGCCTTGATCGTCGTCGTCTTGCCGGCTCCGTTCGGACCGATGTAGCCGAAGATTTCGCCGCGGCGGATCTCCAAGGAGACACGGTCGAGGGCGATCACCGGCCCGTAGCGCTTCGTGACGTCGCGGAGCTCGAGCATGGGCCCCGCCGGGTCGGTCGTCGCGACCGCTTCCGGCGCGGCGGCACGAGCGGTGGGCGAGGAGGCGGGGGTCGAGGACGTCATCGGGAACTCGCTGTCAGGGGGCGCCCCCCGCGGGTAGGGGCGAGGAGCTCCAAGGGTCGAACATCGGGCAACGGTGGCAGATGGGGAACCCATGTATCGGTACCGGCCGAGACCCACCGCGGTGGGGTCCGCTCCCGGGTCCCAAGGGTTGTCGAGCACTCCGTGACAAATCGGGCGCGTCACTCACGAATTCGGAACGAACCCCGCGACGCCCACCCAACGTCCGAAGTTCCTCACGCGTCGCTCGGAGCTGGTTCCCCGGGCGTCGACTCCCGAACGCGCACGCCGCCCCGATCGGTCGCTCCGCAGGGACGGCGAACGGCTCGCTGTACGCTGAACCACGGTCCGCTGGCGGTTCGGGCGGCTTGGCTCGGAGCACGCGGCGCTCGCGGCTCGATACTCGGGGCTACGGCTAGCTCCGAGTCCGCGACGGCGGCCTTCGCCCAGCGGCGGATTCCCCGGAGCCGGCACGGTCGGTGTGTCGGGTTCGGGAGTCGCTGTTCGAGGCGCGGCGACGTTGGCCCCCGGGGGGCGCCGGACAGGACGAGCCGGAACTCCCGCTCCGCCTCGCGGAACTTCTGCGCGCCGACCGCCACGTGGAACGTCGGCGGCACGGGTCACCGCCACGCCTGGGAGGACCCGAGGCCTAAGGCATGCGAACCTGGACGGTCGTCCCAGGGAGCCGCTACGCAACGGTGACCGGCGCGGTCGCGCCGACGTCGACCTAGCTGGTCTTCAGGAGCTCGGCGACCTTGCCGACCTCGGCAAGGACGCGGTTCGCGTCGGCCGACTGGTCGACGACCGCGACGAGGAGCGCCTTCTTGCCGCTCCCGACGATCACGGTCTTCGAGTCGTTCCCCTCGATGACGATCTTCTCGGGGGGCGCCCGGTTGAGCTCGGTGTTGGCCGTCGCGGCCGCTCCGAGGATCGTGGCGCACATGATCGCGAACGTCTCGGTGTAGACCCCCGCGGGGACGTCCGCATAGAGGACGAGCCCGTCCCGGGAGACGAGAGCCGCGGCGATCCCGTTGATGCGGGTCTTAAGGTCCTTGATCACGGCCCCGACGTTGCCTGTCGCCATCATTCCCCGGTTAGCTCCTGGTCACATCTCTTCGATGCGGAAATGGCACTCTGGGGACCCGGTGGAGGCACACATCTCTTCCGTGCATTTGACGCGCGACCCCTTAAAACGTTCGTAGAACTCGCGGAGGATGCCCCTCAGCCGGTGGCAGGTGGGGATGTCGCTCGGGGAGACCTCGATCGACCCCTTGACCGTGACTTCTCCGTCCTTGAAATGGACCTCTTCGAGCCAGCCGCGCTCCTTGAGGATCTCGGCGGCCCGCTGGAAGTACTTCGAGCGCTCCTTCAGGGCGTCCTCGGCCATGTCGGCGCCGAGCACCGACCCTTCCTTGAAGAACAGACCGTGGCAGGCGTGGGACATCACGCCCTCGTACAGCTCCATGACCCGGTGGAGCTCCGACTGGTTGAGCTTCACGTAACGCATGGACTCCCGCCGCACCGACGGGGGAATTATATAGGTATTGGCGGGCCGGGCCGACGTCGGAGGATTCCGCCCGAAATCCCGCTCCGGGCCCGGCCCGGCCCCGCTCGGAGCTTCCATAAGGCGGGTCGGCTCGGTCTCCGCGATGGCGGCTCCGCGCCTGCTCCCGAACTGGGTCGGCGGGGCCGAACGGCCCGCCGCGTCCGGCGGCCAGTTGCCGGTCCTCAACCCGGCCACCGGGGACACTATCGCCTTCGTCCCGCTCTCGGGAGCCGGGGACGTCGCGGCCGCGGCCGCCGCCGCCCGGGTCGCGTTCCCAGCCTGGTCGTCGACGCCGGTGGGGGAACGGGCGCGGATCGTTGGTCGGTTCCGGGCCCTGCTGGAACGCGACCGGGAGCTCCTGGCGGAATCGGTGGTTGCCGAGCACGGCAAGACGCTCGCGGACGCCCGCGGGTCGGTCCGCCGCGGGATCGAGTCGGCGGAGTTCGCCGAGGGGGCCGCGGCGCTCCTGCCCGGGTCGACGATCGCGAACGTCTCCCGGGGGGTCGACGCGGAGATGTTCGCGGAGCCGCTCGGCGTCGTCGCCGGCATCACCCCGTTCAACTTCCCGGTGATGGTCCCGCTCTGGATGTTCCCGACCGCGATCGCGCTCGGCAATACGTTCGTTTTGAAGCCGTCCGAGCGGGTTCCGCTCTCGGCGGAGCACCTGGTCCGGCTTGCCGCCGAGGCGGGGGTCCCGCCCGGCGTCCTCAATCTCGTTCAGGGCGGTCGGGACGCGGTCGATGCCATCCTGGCAGAGCCGGGGATCGACGCGGTCGCCTTCGTCGGGTCCGCGCCGGTCGCGCGGCACGTCTACGCGGGCGCGGCCGCCTCGGGGAAGCGGGTTCTCGCGCTCGCCGGGGCGAAGAATCATCTCGTCGTCCTCCCGGACGCCGACCTCGACGCCGCGGTCGAATCGATCGTCTCGAGTGCGTTCGGCTCGGCGGGGGAACGTTGCCTGGCGGGCAGCGTCGTCCTCGCGGTCGAACCGGTCGGCGACGCGCTGGTGGCGCGCCTCGCGGCGAGGGTTCGGTCGTTGAAGGTCGGGCCAGGGAGCGACCCGTCGACCGACGTCGGCCCGGTCGTCCGGGCGGAGCAGCGGGACCGGGTCGAATCGTACCTCCGGCTCGGCGAGCAGGAAGGGGCGACGGTCGCCGCCCGCGGCGCCATCCCGACCGGGAGTTCGGGATTCTTCGTCGCCCCCACGGTGTTCGACCACGTCCGGCCGGGGATGCGGATCGCGAAGGAGGAGATCTTCGGCCCGGTCCTCGCCGTCGTTCGGGTCGCGTCGCTCCTCGAGGCGATCGACGTCGCCAACGCCTCGGAGTTCGGCAACGCGGCCGCGATCTACACGCGCGACGGCGGCCGGGCCCGGCTGTTCCGCGAGCGGATCCAGGCCGGCATGGTCGGGATCAATCTCGGCGTCCCCGCGCCGGCCGCCGTCCTCCCGTTCGTAGGGTGGAAGGGCTCCGCGTACGGCGCCCTCGCCGCGACCGGGCCCGAGGCCGTCCGATTCTTCACCAGGACCAAGGTCGTGACGTCCCGCTGGACCGCCGAACCCGCGGTCGACGGCTCGCCACGCGAGCCGTCCGGCGGCTGACGCTCATCCCGGGGGCGTCGGAGCCGGCTCGTCCGCCCCCGGCGGGGGGGCGGGCGCGGGCTCCTTCTCGAGCAGGGCGGGGAGTTCGTCGAGCGAGCGGATCCGCGTGCCGCCGAGCCCGGCGAACAGGTCGGCCCGGTCGAGCAGGACCGATTCGAGCCCGGCGCGGGCCGCCGCCCGGAAGTCGCTCCAGTAGAGGTCGCCGACGTAGACCACCCGTCCCGTACGCCCGGCGAGCGCCTGGCGGGCCGAGCGGAACGCCGGCGAGG
>DASYOF010000267.1:0-2944 GCA_036007995.1 Thermoplasmata archaeon | reverse complement strand
TGCCGCTCGAGTTTCCGGCGGGGAAGGGAGTCGATGAGCTCGGCCTGACCGGCCGAGAGTCGTACCGGATCTCCACCGTAGCGGGAGCCCCGCTCGCGCCCCGGGCCGAACTCGAAGTGCACGCGACGCCCGACGGCGGAGCCCCGACCTCGTTCCGGGTCCGGTGCCGCGTGGACTCCCCGGTGGAGATGGATTACCTGGCCCAGGGTGGGTTGCTCCCCTACGTGCTCGGGAAAGTCGCCGACCGGCCGCACTAGGCCCGCTCGAGCACGATCGAGGCGTACCCGACGACGTCCTCCATCGGCTCGTGCTCGCCGGAGTGGCCCCACCCGAGCGACCGGGCGGTGAGCGGTTCTCCTGCGAGCGCCTCGAGGAGCACGGCCACGGGCGCGATCCCGCACATGGAGATCGCGTTCCCCCGGACGGTCCGGTAGAGGCCGCCCGCGTCGCGGCGCTCGATCTCGGCGATCGCGAGCGCGTCGAGGCGGCGGGCGGTCTCGACGGGCACGTAGTGGGAGAAGTCGGTCGACGCGACGAGGAGCACGTCCTCCCCGGCGATCGCCTCCCGGACCACCGCGGCGACCTCGGCGAGTTCCGCGAACGAGCCGAACGCGACCTGCAGGGGGACGACGCGCGGAGCCGGCTCGGTGTACTGGAGGAACGGGAGCTCGACCTCGATCGAATGCTCGCGCCGATGGGCCGCCTCGTCGACGACGACCGGTCCCTTCGTCAGCGCCGTCGTCAGTTCGTGGTCCCCAGGGACAACCCCCAGGGGAGTGAGCCAGGGCCGGTCAGAGAGCGCCGCGGCGGGGCCGAGGCCATGGTGGTCCACGCCGAGCACCAGGATCGAGCGTGCGGTCGCGTCGGCCGCGACCCGGGCGTACGCCCGCGCCGCCATCGGCCCGGAGTAGACGTAGCCGGCGTGCGGCACGACGATCGCCCGGACCGTCCGTTCCTTCGCGCGGTGTCGGGTCGGGAGCTCGCCGGGACCCCGCGGGTCGAGGAACGCGGCCTCGACGGCCTTCGCCAGTTCCGCCCCGTCGGCCGGGTAGAACGCGCCAGCGACGGCCGGCCGCCTCGGCTCGGTCATCGGGCGGGAGGACCACCGAGGTCGTGGACGATCGCCGCCCCGTGCGCGTCGTCGAGGCGGGTCCGGGGCGTTTGGCCGAACGGATTGCCGTCGTCGTACCGCGGGATGACGTGAAAGTGGAGGTGGAAGACGATCTGGCCGGCGAGGCGACCCTGGTTGAGGCCCACGTTGTAGTCCCGGGTGAGCCGTTCGACGCGCCGGCACGCCTCGACCACCGCGCCGAGGAACGAGCCGTATTCCGCGGGCGCGAGGTCGACGAGGCGGTCGACGTGGCGCTTCGGGACGACGAGGAGGTGGCCCCGGGTGAACGGAAAGATGTCGAGAAAGGCGAGGTTCTCGGAGTCCTCGTAGACGATGTACGAGGGCGCGCGCCGGGCCACGATCTCGCAGAAGATGCAGGGCTCCGAACCGCTCGGCGGGCCCATCGCCGGTTGACTGGTCCGACGGAATAAAGGGTTGCGGAGCGCCGGGTTTGGGCTCCGACCTTATCTCGGCCCCATCGGTGTGTGGGCATGCTCCGCGTCGTCGCGGTCGTCGCCCTCGCGGCGATGCTGTTCGGCGGCGCGAGCGCGCTCCTTCCCGGGTCGGTCGCCGAGCCCTCGGGAACATCGGACGGCCGTACCCTGATCGCCGCGGACGGCGTGACCGCGACGGGGACCGCCCACCCGCTCGCCTCGACGACGCGGATCGCGCTGACGGTTTCGCTCGAGCCGAGGTCGGCGGGCGCCCTCGCAGCGCTCGACGCCGCACTCGCCGGCCCCAACCCCCCCGCCTTCCTGTCCGAGCGCGCGTTCGAGGAGCGCTTCTCCCCCACGACGCCCAACGTTTCGGGCCTTGAGCGGTACTTCGCGGGGTTCGGGGCATCCGGGTTCACCCTCACGGCGGACCGACTCGAGCTCCGGTTCACCATCGCCGCCGGCGGAGCCGGCGAGGCGTTCGGGACCGACCTCGTGACCGGCGGCACCGGCCCGGCCCGCTCGTGGACGTGGTCGCGTCCGCCGACGTTGCCATCGTCGGTCGCCCCGCTCGTCTACGGGGTGGGCGGGCTCGCTCGCGCCCCGGTCGCTCCGATCTTCTCGCTCCGGGCGGTCCACGAGGGAGCGCGAGCCGCCTTGCCGACGTACGTCATCGACGGCAACGCGAGCAACGTCGACCTCTACACCGGCGCGGATTTCGTTCAGGCGTACGGGGAGAATCGACTGTTCCCGAACGGCGGCGCGGCCGGGGTGAACCACTCGTTCGCGACCGGGCAGGCGGTCGCGACGATCCTGATGAGCGGCTACAACGCCACGACCCAACAGGACCTTCCGCCGTGGGACCCGGCGCAGATCTTCGATTACTTCAACGACACGTTCCCGGCGAGCTGGCCGGCCCCGAAGTACTCGGGCGTCCCGGTGACCATCTCCAACCGGACGCCGCCGCCGCCCGGACCGTACAACGGATCGAACGACACCTCGTTCGACGAGGCGGAGAACTCGCTCGATATCGAGATGGCGGGCAGCGCCGCCCCGGGCGCGTCGATCGTCAACTTCTACTTCGCCGCCAGCCTCTTCCAGAACACCCCGACGGACGCGCCCCTCGGCCCGATCGCCGACGATTTCGCGACGTCGCTCGCCGACGCGCTCTCGTACAACTATACCGGCGCCCGGCTCGACGCGGTCACGAACTCGTTCGCGCTCCCCGACCTGAACGACTCGGCGTGGAATCTCGAGCTCGCGCACGCCGCGGCGACCGGGGTGACGGTCGTCGCCGCCAGCGGGGACCAGGCGAACGCCCCGTCCGTGCTCTCCGGACGGTTCCAGGGGCAATGGCCCGGCTGGCCCTCGACCGCCGCGTTCCAGACGTTCGGCACCG
>DASYOF010000266.1:0-5929 GCA_036007995.1 Thermoplasmata archaeon | reverse complement strand
GGCTGCTCGAGCTCGTCGCGCAGTACCGATGACCGGTCGGCCGCCCCATGGAAAGCTACGTCTACGTCCTCGATTACTTGCCGTCCGGTCGGTCGACCGAACGGGGCTTCCATAGGGAACCGGTCGCGCTCGCCATCGGCGAGACCGAGCTGAAGCTCCTCGAGATCCTCCCGAAGCCCGGCGTCGCCCTCACGCCGGGCGCCCGGGTCCCCGTCGTCCCGCTCGCGGGGGTTCCCCCGCCGATCGACCACGTCCGGCGACGCCTCGCCTACGAGGAGCTCACGACCGCGGCGCGGACCGAGCTCACGAGCGCGCTCGAGAAGATCGTGCTCGCCGACCCGACGAAGTACCTGCGGTTCTTCAACGACTCCCCCTCGGTCTCGCGTCGGTTCCACCTGCTCGAGCTCCTGCCGGGGATCGGGAAGCGGACGATGCAGGCGATCGTGGAGGAGCGCAAGCGCGGACCGTTCACCTCGTTCGCCGACCTCGAGGCCCGGCTCCACCTGAAAAGCCCGCAGATGCTCCTCGTGGGCCGGATCGCGGGGGAGCTCGAGGGTGTCGACGACAAGTACCGGCTCTTCGTCCCGCCGTAGCCGACTGCCACCCCCACCCCTCGTCGGCGTACCGGAGACCGCGACCCAGGTCGCGCAGGCGCTCGGCGAGCTCGGGATCCGTCCGTCCCGCGGGCTGGGCCAATCGTTCCTGACCGACCCGTTCGTCGCCGACGCGGAGGCGGCGCTCGTCGACCGGGGGCTCGACGCTCCGGTCCTGGAGGTCGGCGGCGGGCTCGGGATCCTGACCTCGGCGCTCCTCCGCCGCGGCTACGCGAACGTCACGGTCGTCGAGCTCGACCGCCGCCTCGCGAAGCGGCTCGCCTCGGAGTTCGCCGGCCGCGCCCAGGTCCTCGTCGGCGACGCCCTCGAGGTGCCGGTCGACAGGGCGGAGGCCGTCGTCGGCAACCTACCGTACTCCGCCGCGACGCCGATCCTGATCCGGCTCCTCAAGGCCCGGGTCCCCCGCGTGGTCGCGATGGTGCAGGAGGAGGTGGCGGCGCGGCTCGCGGCCACGCCCGGCTCGCGGACGTACGGGCGCCTCAGCATCCTCGCGCAGCTGTTCGCCGCGGTCGAGCTGTACCGTCCCGTCGGACCGGAGTCGTTCCATCCCCGGCCGGCCGTCGGGAGCCGGATCCTGACCCTCACGGCCCGACCCGACCCGCTCGCCGTGCGTTCGGTCGAGAAGCTCGAGGAGGTCGTCCGGATCCTGTTCTCCTCCCGCCGCAAGCAGCTTGGGAATCTCCTCCCCCGCCTCACGTCGGCCCCGGGACCGACCGCCAGCTCGGCGGGCTGGCCGGAAGATTGGTCGAAGCGGCGACCGGAACAGCTCCCCCCCGAAGCGTTCTACGCTCTTGCGAACACCCTCTCGAACGCCCACTGAGTCGGCCATCGGGAGGAGCGAGGTGGAAGCGGGATCGGACCGACGCGACCTGCTCCTCCTCGTCCTCGTCGGACTGGTCTGGGGATCGGCGTACCCCGTGATCCGGTTCGGGATCGTCGATGGGGCCACCCCGGTCGCGTTCGCCGACATCCGGTACGCGCTCTCGGCCGCGCTGATCGCGGCCGTGGCGCTCGCGACGCGGGTCGCGTGGCCGAACCGGCGCGCGTTCGCGATCTCGGCCGTCCTCGGTCTCCCGATCGTCGGGGTCTACGGCCTCCTGCTGTACCTCGGGGAAGCCTCGACGTCCGGCAACCTGTCGGCGATCCTGATCGCCGGCACGCCGTTCCTGACCGCGCTGATCGCCTTGCCGATCCTCCCCGGGGAATCCCTCGGGCGTGCCGGAGCGGTCGGGCTCGTCGTCGGGTTCCTCGGCGTCGTGCTGCTCGTGGTCCCACCCCCCGGGGTCGTCCTCGCGACGTCGTTCTGGGGCCCCGTGGCGGTCGTCGGCGCCGCGGTCAGCGTGGCGTTCGGCACCGTCCTCCTCCGGAGGTACCGCCCCGAGGGCGAGACGCTCTGGGGCGTTTCGGTGCAGTTCGCGGTCGCGACCGCCTTCCTGCTCGCGGTGATCCCGGTCGTGGAACCCCACCCGGCGTTCCCGGTCACGCGGGGCACCGTGTTCGCGCTCGCCTACCTCGTCCTGTTGCCGTCGCTCGTCGGCTACTCGATCTACTTCTACCTCCACCACCGCATCGGCCCGTCGAGGGCGAACCTAGTCGCCTACGTCAACCCCGTCGCGGCGGTCCTGATCGGCACGCTCGTGTTCGCCGAGCCGTTCCAGCTCTGGGAACTGGCCGGGTTCGCCCTGGTGGTCGTCGGACTGACGATCCTGACCCGGTATCGGAAACCCCGACCGGCTCCCTCCCCGGGCCCGGCGGCGGCGCCCTCGGGACCTCCGGCCGAAACCGGACCCTCGAAACCCGCGTCCTAGGGCCGCAGGATCGGAGGACCTACCGCTTTGGCCCGGCGAAGTACTTCGTCAGGTTGTCCCAGTAGTGGTCGAACCACCCCTGCGTGATCCCCTCGAGGGCATCCTCCGGCACGCCCGTGTGGTCGAAGACGAGCTTCGTGCCGCCCTTCGTCTTCTCGAGCTCGAACCGGACGATCGAATAGACGCCGTCCTCCCACTCGCTGATCCGCCACGCCTGCACGATGCGCTGGCCGGGGATCAGGGAGACGTTGCGGCCTTCGATCGAGCCGTCGAAGCAGTGGAACTCCCCGCCCTCGACCGGGCTGATCTTCGCCGGAACCCCCGTGAACTTGGCGTGCTCCCTGCTGACCATCAACGCGTCGTAGACCTGCTTCGGCGTCGCGGCGAACTGGACCTCTTGATGGACGGAACCCCACGTCATCGGTTGCTCGGGCCCGGGTCGGCCCGGCTCCTCGACGGGACCGCAATACTTAACCATTTGGTTTCATGTTGTCCGGGCGGCGACGATGGCCTCGGTACTCTCCCCCACGCCCGGGGACGCGGACGTTCTCGACGACGTCTTCCACGCGCTCTCCGACCGGACCCGCCGGGCGATCCTCCACCGGCTGGCGGAGCGACCCACGACCGTCGGCGAGCTTGCCGGGCCGTTCGACATGACGTTGCCGGCGGTCTCGAAGCACGTGAAGGTGCTCGAGCGCGCCGGCCTCCTCTCCCGCACGGTCGACGGACGACTGCATCGGTGCTCCCTCGACCCGGCGGCGTTGCGGCCGGCGGACGAGTGGCTCGCGCCGTACCGCGACTTCTGGGCCGGCCAGTTCGAGGCGCTCGACCGACATCTCCGGCGGGAGATCGCTCCGACGCGAACCCGTCGGCACCGGGTCGGCCGTCGGGAATGATCGGGCGCGGAGCCGTTGGTCGGTTTCGAATCCAAGCGGCCTGACCCCCAACAACCGCAACACCTTTCCTCCGACGTTCCTCCGTCGGTTCGGGGGTCGACCGGGACGTCCGGACCCAGCCGAAAATCGGCGCGTCGGAAGGCTCTTCCCGGGACCAAGTCGCCCCCGCCAGCCACCGTGGACGAGTACCTCGCCCGCGTGCCCGCGGACGCCCGCGCGGCCCTCGAAGCCCTCCGTCGCACGGCCCTCGGCGCGGCCCCCGGGGCCACCGAGGCCATCGAGTACGCGATGCCGGTGATCCATCGCCAGGGGCTGCTGGTCGGGATTGCCGCGCAGAAGCGCCACTGCGCGTTCTACGTCATGAGCCCGGAGATCGTCGACGCCCATTCCGCCGAACTCCAGGGATTCGACGTTGGGAAGGGCTGCCTCCGATTCGCTCCCTCGCGGCCGCTCCCCGCGAACCTGGTGACGCGGCTCGTGAGGGCCCGAGTGGCCGAGAACGCCGCCAAGGCACGGGCCCAAGGACTCGATTCTGGCGACAGCCTCCCCCCACGCGGGGGTCCCGACTCCGACGGCCTCCAACCGGCCCGGCCGCGGGTCATCGACCGACCTTCGAGGGAAGGTCGGGCCGCCGGGCCATGGACGGGCCGAAGCGGTCTCGGGGGCCGCCGATAAGCGACGGGCTTGCCTGGGGAGGCGAACGTCCATGCCCTCGACCAGTCCGGAGCCGAAACGCCGGTGTGCCTGGGCCGAGAGCGACCCCCTCCTCCGTACCTACCATGACGTCGAGTGGGGGGTCCCCGAGCGGGACGGTCGCCGACTGTGGGAGATGCTCGCGTTGGAGGGGTTCCAGGCCGGGCTTTCCTGGACGATCATCCTTCGCAAGCGCGACGCGTTTCGGGCGGCGTTTCGAGGGTTCGACCCGAAGGTCGTGGCGACCTTCCGAGCGGCCGATGTCGCCCGACTCCTTCGAGATCCGGGGATCGTCCGTTCCCGGGCGAAGATTGCCGCGACCATCGATGGGGCTCGGATCTACGTCGCGATGGAGCACGCCGGCGAACCGTTCGGGACGTACGTTTGGAACCTCGCGGGCGGACGGCCGGTCCAAGGGTCGGGCCGCCCGACGACCCAGTCGGAGCTCTCGGTGGCGGTCTCGTCGGCCCTGAGAACGAGGGGGTTTCGGTTCGTCGGACCCGTGATCGCCTACGCCTGGATGCAGGCGGTGGGCCTCGTGAACGACCACGCCCGCACTTGCTTCCGCCGAGGAGAGGTAGCGACGATGGGGGATGAGGGACCGCCGTCCCAATCCATGAGAGCGCTGAGGTCTCGCTGAGCCCGGCCCACGCTCGCCCCCCCCGACGCCCCCACGGTCGGCGGTGACGTGGTGGACGAAACCGGTGGGGCCTCCGCATCGCGAGGGACCGTGCGCGAAATCCGGACGTGGCGCCGATTCCGCGGCGCTCGGGAGGGTAACGAGGAGTCCGGTTGTCACGGCGTAGCACACAATATTTATCGCGATCGGCCCGCCCGCGGGACTCATGCCCCGCAAGCCCGCCCCCGAGCTCGCGCCACCGACGGCCTCCTTCGTCGAGCGAAACGAGGTGGAAGTGTTCCGGTTCCCCGCCGACATGACGGGCGCCGGACCGAAGCCGGCGTTCGACGTCCTCCTCTCGACGCTGCCGAGGGTGATGGAGCGGGACATCTACGGGACGTTCCAGGCCCGGGATGGCCCGGCGGAATACTTCGCGTGCGCCACGCGCCTTCCCTCGGACCTTCCGCACTATCCGGATCTCGCGACCGGCACCGTTCCAGGCGGACTCTATGTCCGCCGGATCTACCTCACCGACTGGCGGCGGATGATCCCGGACATTCCGGGCATCTTCCATCGACTCGTGGACGAGTTCCATCACGACGCGAAGCGTCCTTCGATCGAGTTCTACCGAGGAGACAACGAGCTCCAACTCCTGCTCCCCGTTCTCGACCGGAAGGAACGATCGCCCCGAGACTGACTCGGCGGACCGAGGAAAATCGCACCCGTCGGGATTGAGCTCCCCGCCGGGTCGTCCGCCGCGTACTTTCCCTTCGCCCCCTTCAGGGTTCTGTAACCTAAGCGTCGGGTCCGACCCCCTCCGGCGTGCCCGTAACATCTCGTCGGACGGCCATTTCAATCAGCTCGCGCCAGCGGAACCCGGAGATTGGTGCGAACCCTGCTGCAACCGCGGGGGTGGTCCCGAGGGCAAGATGGTCGCGCACGAGGTTGTAGTGGACCTGCCAGCCTGCCGACAGCGCCGCCGCACCTCCGTCGTTGTCGTACGCCCGCATCGTCTTTGTCCGGTCCTTCGAGGTCCCGTTGAGGCGTTCCAGAATGTTGTTCGACTCGGGCGCGCGGATGCTCGGGACGACCCGGTGCGGCGTGAAGTACGAGTGGTGAGCGTGTTTGAAGTTGCGGGGAGGATCGGTCGGAAGGCGCCTCCGTCCGAACTCCTTCTTGATGGCCTCTGGATAAGTCGCAAGCCCGTCTGACCGGATCTCTTTCGGGCGCACGGCGGTCGCTCCCTTGGCCTTCTTGAAGGCGGTTCGAGCCTCAGGAACGCCCCGGCCCTTGGAGATC
>DASYOF010000265.1:0-3650 GCA_036007995.1 Thermoplasmata archaeon | reverse complement strand
GCTCGATCTGTCTTCCAGATCGGTACGTCGCGCTTCACCCGCTCGATGAGGGTCCGCGCCGCCCGGAACGCCTCGTCCCGGTGGCCGGCCGCGGCCCCGACCACGACGGCGGCCGCCCCGACGGGGAGCGTTCCGACCCGGTGCCACACTACCACCTTCTGGATCCCGCGAGAACGCTCGACCCGTCGGGCGAGCGCCTCCATGGCGCGGAGCGCCATCGGCCGGTCCGCCTCGTAGTCGAGCGCCTCGACGATCCGTCCGTTCGTTCGGTCCGGTCGCACGCGGCCGACGAACACGACGATGCCGCCGGCGCCGCGGACCGCGAGCTCGCGGTACGCCCGGGCCGGGTCGAGCGCGCGTCGGGACAGGCGGATGCGCACGGCTTACCCCCCACTGTACGGCGGGTGAACGGCGAGCTCGTCCCCGGGCCGGAGCCGGACGCCCCGCCCCCGGACGTACGTGCCGTTCCGGGCGAATCGGGCGTGCCGAAGGATGGGGCCGAGGGCCGGATTCGCCGATGCGAGCTCCTTCAGTACGGTGCGCAGCGGCACCCCCGCGGGGTCGGTCGCCCGCTCGATCGACGCCGTCCCCGCGGCCTCACGGGCGGTCGCGAACAGCCGGATCGAAATGGTCCGGGTCACGACGGGGCTGACCCGCCCTTCGGCTAATCGGTTTCGCTCGGGGTGGTCCGGACGACACCTTCCCGTCGGGCTGTCGGGCGCGGGAGACAATCGATTAATAGCCACCCCCTCTCGAACGACGTCGATGGGCGAGATTTCGGTCCGAGCCGGCGGGGCGGCGGGCGACGGGATCGCCTCCGTCGGCGAGACCCTCTCGCACTCGCTCTCGCGACTCGGCCTCCACGTCTTCGGGCTCAACGCCTACCAGTCCGTCATCCGCGGCGGCCACGTCTGGTTCCAGGCGCGGGCCTCGTCCACCCCGGTCCACTCCCAGGGCGACTCCTGCGATGTGCTGTACGCGCTCAACAAGGAGACCGCGGACGTGCACCTCCCGAGCCTCTCGAGGGGGGGGACCGTCGTCTTCGACCCGGAGAAGTTCGACATCCCCGCGAGCTCGCTCCCCGCCGGGACGAAGGCGCTCCCGGTGAAGACGCTCGAGATTGCGCGAAAGTACACCTCGCAGTCGATCCTGCAGAACGCCGGAGGCCTCGGCGCGACCGCCTTCCTCTCCGGCATCCCGCTCGACGTGCTCCAGACCGCTCTCGCCGACTCGTTCGGCAAGAAGAAAGGGGAGGTCGTCGACTGGAACCTCGGGGCGGCGGCGGACGGGTACGCGTTCGCCCAGGCGAACGCGTCGGCCAACGACCACGCGGTGGCGAAGGCGGGGGAGCCGAAGCTCCTGATGACCGGGAACGCCGCGATCGCCCTCGGGGCGGCGGCGGCCGGTTGCAAGTTCCTCGCGCAGTACCCGATGACGCCCGCCTCCTCGATCATGCACTGGATGGCCGCGCATTCGCGCGACATCGGCGTGGTCGTCAAGCAGGCGGAGGACGAGCTCGCGGCGATCAACATGGCGATCGGCGCCTCGTTCGGCGGGGTCCGGTCGATGACCGCGACGAGCGGTGGCGGATTCTCCCTGATGGTCGAGGCGCTCGGCATGGCCGGCATGGCGGAGATCCCGCTCGTGGTCGTGGAGTCGCAGCGGTCCGGTCCGTCGACCGGGCTGCCGACGAAGACCGAGCAGGGGGACCTCAATCTGATGCTCGGCGCCGGCCAGGGCGAGTTCCCGCGCGCGATCCTCGCGCCGGCGAACGCGGCCGAGGCGTACCGGGCGACGATCCGGGCGTTCCAGGTCGCGGAGGAGTGGCAGACCCCGGTCTTGCTCGCGAGCGACCTCCATCTTTCCGAGAATTACATGACGGTCGACCGGTCGGAGATCGACCTCAACGTCGACATTCCGTCCCTCTACACGGTCCAGCCGAACGGCCACGATTACAAGCGGTACCAATACACGCCGACCGGCGTCTCGCCCCGCGCCCTCCCGGGCCAGCCGGGGCTGCAGTGGGTCTCCGGCTCGGACGAGCACGACGAGAAGGGCCACCTGATCTCCGACGTCAAGTCGGGCATCCCGATCTGGGTCGCCGAGCGGACGAAGATGATGCAGAAGCGGATGGGGAAGCTCGCCGGCCTCGCGGCGGCGACCGAGCCGCCCGTCCTCGAGGGACCCGCCGACGCTCCCCTGACGTTCGTGGCGTGGGGCTCGACGGTCGGGGCCGTTCGGGACGCGCGGACGCTCCTCGACGCCCGGAACGTCGCGACGAACCTCCTGCAAATCCGGACCGTCTATCCGCTGCACGCGGAGCTCGTCGAGCAGGCGCTCGCCCGGGCGAAGACGTCGCTCCTCGTGGAAGCGAACTACTCCGGCCAGCTCGGGCGGCTCATCCGCGCCGAGACCGGCCGGCTGATCCCGCACCGGCTGCTGAAGTACGACGGCGAACCGTTCTACCCGTA
This sequence comes from Thermoplasmata archaeon, assembly GCA_036007995.1. Lineage (GTDB taxonomy): Archaea > Thermoplasmatota > Thermoplasmata > Lutacidiplasmatales > UBA184 > Lutacidiplasma. Next base: position 1,179 of record DASYOF010000265.1, on the reverse strand, counting down.
CGAGGTCGTCGGAAAGGCCCTGGAGGTCCTCGGTCATGGCCGGAACTAGCGCACCGTCGGTCGCTCCGACGGTCGGAACGCCGCTGCCCGTTATCGGAAAATCCGACACGAAGCCGACCTGGTGCCCGGGGTGCGGCGACTTCGGGGTCGTGGCGGCCGTCGAGATGGCGTTGAAGCGCCTGAAGATCCCGAGCCATCAGGTCGTGATCGTCTCGGGGATCGGCTGCTCGTCGAACCTCCCGCACTTCCTCTCGAGCTACGGGTTCCATTCCATCCACGGCCGAGCGCTTCCCGTCGCGGAGGGGATCCGGTGGGCGAACCATGGCCTCACCGTCCTCGCCACGGGCGGCGACGGCGACGGCTTCGGGATCGGCGCGGGCCACTTCATCCACACCATGCGGCGGAACGTCGACATGACGTACGTCACGATGGACAACCAGATCTACGGCCTCACGACCGGGCAGGCGTCGCCCACCTCGATGATGGGCCACAAGACGAAGTCCACCCCGGGCGGGGTCATCGAGAACCCGATCGACCCGATCAGCCTCGCCCTGGCGGCGGGGGCGACGTACGTCGCCCGCGCGTTCTCCGGGGACGTGAAGCAGATGGCCGACCTCGTCGCCGGCGGGATCCAGCACAAGGGGTTCGCGTTCGTCGATGCGCTCAGCCCCTGCGTCACATACAACAAGATCAACACGTTCGACTGGTTCCGCCAGCGCGTCTACAAGCTCGAGAACGCCGGCCACGACCCGTCCGACATCGTCCAGGCGTGGCAGCGCTCGCTCGAGTGGGGCGAGAAGGTGCCGACGGGGCTCTTCTACAAGGTCGACAAGCCGACGTACGAGGACCTCGAAGAGGTCCTGAGCGCCGGCCCGCTCGTCGGGCAGCCCGCGGGGCTGAAAGGTCGCGAGGCGCTGCTCGACGAGTTCGTCTAACCGGACCCGCCGACCGGGTACCGCGGCGGCTCGTTGAGCGCGAACACGTAGGCGTCCCCGGACTCGAACGCGAGCCGGTAGACCGCCGGTTCCGCGAGGAACGGCGCCGGGGAGTACGGGTTGCCGAGCACCGTGTTCGCCCCCGTAACCGCGACGTACTGGACGGAAAGCGCCCGGAGGTCCGCCGAGCCGTTCGGCGCGAGCGTCCCGTTCGTGAGCTCGTCGTTCAGGTCCCGGTAGGTGT
>DASYOF010000264.1:0-6713 GCA_036007995.1 Thermoplasmata archaeon | reverse complement strand
GGACGCTCCCCTCGAGGATCGCGGCCACGTCGAGCGCCTTCGCGATCTCGGCGATCGCGACCGACCGGCCCTTGAACCGCATCGCGGAGCTGCGCGCGATCACCCGCACGCCGCGGACGCGCGAGAGGAGCGAGATCAGCTCCTCCGTCAGCCCGTCGGAGAAGAACTCGTCGGCCGGGTCGCCGCTCAGGTTCGCGAGCGGGATCACGGCGAGTCGCGGGCCGGCGGCGGTCGGGCTCGACATCCGGGAACGGACCGATCGGGGCCAACGCCCCTGGGACGTTACGGTTGCGGTGCGCCGGGGCCCGGGCTTGTCCCCTATCGAGGCGAGGTGGTTCGTACCCCGCCGCCTTAAGCCGGGTCCCTCGTATGCGACGACCGAACCCCGCATGACGGAGGAGATGCCCATCGAAGGATCCCTCGCCCGGCTCACCCTCGCGCGGAGCCGCGCGTTGCTCCGCACCCGCGTCGGCGTCCTCATGGTCTCGTTCGTCGCGATCCTGTACGGCTTCCTCTCCCTCCTCCTCGGCCAGATGCTGGTCCTCGGCCGGACCGACTTCCCGAACGTCCAGGTGACCGTGCTCAACGGCCAGGGGGCCGCCGCGTGGTGGAACTACCCGGCGCTGGTCGTCACGGCCCCCGGCGGGGTCCTCGTCCTCCCGTTCCTGGCCACGGTTACGATGGTCGTCGTTTCCCTCGGCGTGGGCATCGGGATGTCGGTCGGCCTCGTCCTCGCCTACCGGCTCCTGCGACGGGATCGGACCGGGTCGGCACGCCCCGCCGCGGTCGGCTCGATCTCGGGGCTCACCCCGGCGATGATCGCGCTCGTGACCCTCGGCGCCTGCTGCTCCACGACCGCCGCCGCGACCGCCGGCATCGGCGTCGTCGCCCAGGCGAGCGGGACCACGATCCAGAACCTCCTCGCGAACACCTGGTACCTCAACCTGTTCCAGGTCGGGGTCCTCTGGGTCGCCCTCGTCGCCCAGGAGCAGCTCCTGACCGTGTACGGCCGTCTCCTCGGCGGGTCGGTCCGGGCCGAGCCGGCGAGCGTCACCGTTCCGCTCGACGCCCGCTTCGCCGTCGGCGCCAGCCTGCGGGTCGCGCTGATCGCCGGCGGAGTAACGTGGGCGCTCGCGACGGTCGCCGAGTGGACGGCGCCGAACGCGCCCACCGTCTCGCCCGCACTGCTGTTCCAGTGGATCGTCCAGCACGGGCTCCTCGCCGCGTTCGCCGTGGCGGGAGGGCTCTTCGTACTCGGCACCTACCAGGGTCTCCGAGCTCCCGCGAACTCGGCCGCAGCGCGCGCCCTCCGGGCCACGTTGCTGGTCGGAGGCGTCTCTCTTCTCACCTGGACCCCGCCGTTCCTCGCCTCGGCCGGGGTGTTCGGTCTCGGGAACGAGGTGTTCGGGGCCGCCGGACTTTCGGCCTCCTGGGGCGCGGTCGCGCCGCCCGCGGTCGGGCCGCTCGCCCTCGCGCTCCGGTGGCTGTGCCAGTTCGGGGTCCTCGGGACGTTCGCGATCCTTGCGGCCGTCTCGCCCGAGCTCGCGTTCCTCCCGCTGCAGTGGACGACCGCCGCCCGCCCATCGGCCGGGCGACCGAACTCAGCCCGGGTCGCGCCGGTCGGCCCTTCGACGGGTCTCCCCCGAACGGAACCTCCGACGGGCGCCGCTACGATCCCGGCCGTCGAGCCCCTCCGGACCGCCGAGGGCTAGTTCCCCGGCCGCTGGTTCGGCCGCCGGGTCTCCTCCGAACCGGTCGGACCCGGGAAGTACCGGGCTCCCACCCGCCGGTCCCATCCCCGTTCTCCGCAGACCGGGCAAGTGAGGTACACCGAGCCGCCGATGTGGGGTCCGACCACCCAGCGCCACGCACTCGGCGCGAACGTCGCACCGCACGACGAGCACTCGAACCGGACCGTGCCCGACGAGCTCTCCGTCGATTTCGTCCGGGTCGCGAAGACGGTGAGGACGACCGCGACGGGGACGATCACTAGGGCGACCCCGACGACGAGGCTCGCGCCTCCACCCGCGGGGACGTACCCGGCGTCGGAGGTGAGAAGGAGGGTGGTGGGAACCGCCGGCAGGAACGCGACCACCGCGAGGATGCCGGCGAGGGCCCAAGCGACCCCGGGACCATGCTGGTGCTCGATGATCCCGCTTCGGAGCGCCAGGTACAGCACGCCGCAGAGAACGATCGCCACCCGGACCTGGATTCCCACGGCGGTCAGCAGGAACATTTCGGGCGTCATCGTCGCCGTCACCTGACCGCCCGGTCCGTAGTGACTCGGCACCTGCGCGGGCAACCGGGAGTGGACGGCCAGGTAGGTGAGGACCAGGAGGACGACGCCGGCGCCCCCCGTGGCGGCGATCCACGTCCACGGGTGCCGTCGGCCCCCTCGCGGGATCGGTTCGATTCGAGCCGAACCGGTCGGGAGCGAGGTCATGGCGGTGTCCCCGGCGCCGGGCGGGTGACCCGCGTCGCCGCGGACGTCCGGGGCGTCTCCGACAACGCGCGGAGCGTGACCGCGAGCGCCCGAATCTCCGGCAACATCTCGCGACCACGCGGCGTGAGTTCGTAGTACTTGCGGACCGGGCCCCGGCTCTCCGTGCCGTGGTACACCCGCACGAGTCCGTGGGCCCGGAGGCGGGCGAGCGCCGGGTAGAGGCGGGAGGGTGTCGCCGCGAGCTCGGGACCGTGGCGCGCCCGGAGCCGCTCGAGGAGGGCGTACCCGTACGACGGCCCGTCTTCGAGCGCCTCGAGAACCCAGACGGGCAGGATGCCGTGACGGAGCTCGCGACGCAGGCCGTCGAGGAACGAGCCGGGGGGCGACATCGCGGATAGCTATATCTCTAAGAGATATAGAAGCAGCGCCGAAGGGCGGTACCTCTGTCGAGAGACCCTACGGTCGCGACGGGGCCGTCGGGCGGGCCGTGCCGGAGCCGAGGGCGATCCCGGCCGGGGTCGCCGAAGCGGGCGCGGCGGTCGGCCCGTGCCGGACGAGCCCCTCGCGGACCAGGAACAGGAACTCGGCGGTCATCGTGACCGCCATCACGCCCCCGAACGCGAGCGCCGGCAGGAGCGCGTCCGGGGCGAGCGCGATCGAGACCCCGGCGAGGCTCATCGCGAGGAAGGCGACGACCACCGGACTGAGCACTCGCTCTACCCCGGCGCCACGGCCGCTCCGGACCAGCTGGAGCGAGCCGAGGATGGTGATCGCCATCACCCCGCCCATCAGCGCCGCGCCGGCGGGGGGGTCGACCGGAACGAACGGCGCGGCGATCCCGGCGGCCGCGAGGCCGAGCAACGGGTCCCGAACCCCCCGAACGATCGGGATCCAGAGGAGCAGCGCGATCATCGCGGACGCCATCGACCAGAGGAACCAGGCCGAGGTGAGCGTCCCGGCGAGGACAGGGAGGAACCCCGGCGGGCTCCCGTCGGCGACGGTGAAGAACAGGCCCATCAGGACCTCTGCCGACGTCGCCATCGCCGTGATGGCGACCGGCCAGAACCAGTCGGTCCTTCGGATCGTCCGGTCCTCGAAGACGATCAGCGAGATGAACCAGAGCCCCGGCGGGACCAGCATCATCGAGTTGAACATCATCAGGACGACCGTGTAGGTGTTCAGGTCCGGCTGCAGGAACGCACCGAGCAGCGCCATCAGCACCCCGGAGCTGCCGAGGAGCGCGCTCGACCCGATCACCATCCGGGTCAGTGCGGGCGGCGGACCCGAGCGGGGGATGATCTGGGTCAGGATGTACACCTCCGCGACGACCATCCCGAGGGCGACGAAGACGTCGGCCGTGAGGTCGAGGTTGAGGACGAAGAGGGCGGGCACGGAACGACCCGTCGAGCGGGGGGCCGCTCAAGTCATGCGGGTACGAACGGCCGTCCCGCCCCGAACCCCTTGGCAAGGTTCTACTACCTCACCCGCATCGGGCCGGGCGTGACGACCATCCGAGGGATCGACCGCCAGATCGCGCGCCGGCACCTGCTGCGCCACCGGTTCTACCAGGCGTGGTCGCACGGCGAGGTGGCGCTCGACACGCTGCGCTCGTACGCCGGACAGTACTACCAGTTCGAGCGGAGCTTCCCGAAGTACGTCGCGGCCGCGTACGCGCGGGTCGACGACGCCGCGGGCCGCCGCGCGCTCCTCGACAATCTCGTCGACGAGGAGGGCCGCGACCCGACGCACCCGGAGCTGTGGCGGAGGTTCGCCGAGGGGCTCGGCGTGCCCCGGTCCGATCTCGAGCGCGCCCCGACGCTCCCGGCGACGCGACGGCTGCTTCGGACCTACGAGCGGCACGCGGTCCGCGGGACCGCCGGCTCCGCGCTCGGGGCCCTGTACGCGTACGAATCGACCTTCCCCGAGGTCGCCGCCGAGAAGGCGCGGGGCCTCGCGAAGTTCTACGGCGTGACCGACGAGCGGTCGCTCGAGTTCTTCCGGGTGCACACGGTCGCCGACGTCGAGCACTCCGCGGCGGAGCGGCGCCTGATCGCGGCCGAGCTCGCGAACGGATCCGCCGAGCCCGTGACGCGGGCGGTCACCGAGACAGTTGACGCCTGGTGGCGGTTCCTCGACGCGTTCGCCCGGCCGGCGGCGTAGCCGACCGGGCGCGGCCGCCCGCGCGGGCGGCGGGGTCGCCGTCGACCTAGGTCGCGTGCTTCCAGGTGACGTTGAAGCTCGTCCCGTCGGGGGTCAGCGCGGAGGTGGCCGCCTTCGTGTGGACCGAGCTCGCCATGTTGATCCGCTGGATCGACGAGGAGGCGAAGCCGCCGATCACGTGGGTCGTGCCCCCGATGGTGGCCTCGTTCGTGTTCGCCACGTTCGTTGCGTCCTTGCCGAAGTGGGCGGTCCCGAAGTCGGCCAGCGGAAGTACGCCTGCGTTGTACGGCGCCTCGGCGATCCACTCGGCCGAGTGGTGCTGGGCGGTCGCGACGATCTTCGAGTGGTGGGAGCTCACGCCGGTGGTCACATCGGTGAGCGTGGCGGTGAACCCGACGGTCGAGTTCACGTACTTCACGGACGCCTTCATCACGTCCCCGGGGTGGACCGTGATGGGGAAGTTGACGGGGTACGCCGGATAGAACTCGTACCACGCCGAGTAGATCGCGAACCCGCTGCTGCAGTCGGCCTCGGTCCCGGTCTGTTCCACCGTCCCAGAGCCGTCCCCGTCGATCCCGACCCAGAACGACGACCACCGGTTGACGGAGCTGCACGTCAGCGTCGGCTGGGTCCAGGAGCCCTGGACGTACGTGACCTTGTTCGTGGAGCTGATCACGGCGTAGCCGGCCCAGTTCGAACTCGAGGACGTCGGGTGGGGTCCGGACTGGAACAGCGCGTTCCCTGGCGAGACGGCCGGGACGACCACGACGGTCGTCGCGACGGCCGCCGGCAGGACAACGATCGAGGCGATGAGCATGAGGGCCCACAGATTGCGACGCATACGATTCCTACGCCCCATGACGAGGCGGGCTCGCTACTCCCTCCCCGTTCATCAAGGCTCTGGCGGTGGCGCGCGTCCGGACCGGGACGAGACCCGGCGAGGCGCCCGTCCGTCGTGCCGAGAAAGTCTCTTACGGGACGCCCCGGCACTAGACCGGTAGATGTCCGTCCGGCGCGGTCCCGGTGGGTACCGGCCTCGGCGTGGCATCTCGACTCCGGCTCTGGCGGCTCTGCTCCTGGTCCCTCTCCTCCTCGGCACGAGCGCCGGGGCCGGGATCCGGGCGACGAATCTCGTTCTCACGACCGACGGCTCCTCGCCGTCCGGGCCCGGCGGACCCTCGGGGACCGGATGGTCGGCGGCGGCGCCGTTCCTCCATGAGCAGCCGTTCGACCGCGCGTTTCCCGCCGTGACGTTCGACACGGTCGGCACCCTCGGGGTCTTGTACGGCGGCGAAGGCCCCGGCGGCGTCGCCCTCAACGACACCTGGGCGAACGATGGGGACCACCCCGGCGAGTGGTCGAACTTCTCCGACGAAATCGTGGCCGGTCCGCCGGCGTTGATCGGGGCGACGATCGCTTACGACCGGCCCGACAACGCGTATCTCCTGTTCGGCGGCCAGCTCGCGAACGGCACGGTGTCCGAGGAGACGTGGGAGTACCAGAACTTCTCCAACTGGACGCTCGTCCCCGCCTCCCTGGGCGGACCCCCGGCGCACGTCGGCGCGGCCGTGACCTACGACGCCGCGGACGGGTACATCGTGCTGTACGACCCCGCCGGGAACGGAACGACGTGGAAATTCCTCGGAGGCCATTGGTCGCTCCTCACGACCCCGACGAGCCCTCCGGAACGGAGCGGGGCGATCTTCGTCTACGACGCCGCCGACCGGGCCGCCCTCCTCTACGGGGGGGTTTCCGGAGGGGTGCCCCGCAATGACACCTGGGAGTACGCCGGAGACGCCTGGCGTGAGGTCGCCTCCTCCGGAGGGGCGCCCCCGCCGAGCCCGGCGCCGGTCGCGGCGTACGACCCACGGATCCCCGGCGTGGTCGTCTACGAGGGCGAAGCGACCGCCTCCACGTGGGAGTTCGCGAACGGGCATTGGAGCGCCCTCACGAGCACGGGACCCGGTACGCCACCCGCCCGCACCGGCGCGGGATTCTACTACGACAGCATCGTCGGCTACGACATCCTGTTCGGCGGCTTCGCGGCCGGGGGGTCGACGGTCCTCTCCGACGTCTACGGCTGGTCGGTCCCTCCGCCGCAGCTGGACCT
>DASYOF010000263.1:0-8360 GCA_036007995.1 Thermoplasmata archaeon | reverse complement strand
GAGCGGCTCGAATTTCATCCACGGGATCGTCCTCGTCGGCGCGATGTTCGCGCTCGGCACGGCGACGACGCTGCCGGAGCAGATCCTCGGGTTCGTCGCGGTGATCATGGGCGCGATGAACGTCACCGGCGGGTACGTCGTCACCGAGCGGATCCTCGAGATCTTCGACCGCTCCAAGAAGGCGAAGCAGGGGCCGCCGTGATCTCCGTCTCGATCACCGACGCGATCGAGGGGGTCTACCTCCTCACGATCGTCTTCTTCGTCCTCGGCCTCCAGCGGATGAGCTCGCCCGCGACCGCGCGGAGCGGTATCGTCGCCGCCGGCGTCGCGATGCTGATCGCGACGGTCGTCACGTTCCTCACCCCGGGCCTCTCGAACCTCCTGTGGATCGCGGCCGGGATCGCGATCGGCGGCGCGCTCGGCTACTACGCGGCCAAGAAGGTCGCGATGACCGACATGCCGCAGATGGTCGCGATCTACAACGGCATGGGCGGCGGCGCGGCCGCGGGGATCGCGGCGGTCGAGCTTCTGACCGGACCGAACTACTCGCTCACGGGCAGCCTCTCCGTCGCCGGCGCCCTGATCGGCGCGACGTCGTTCTCGGGGAGCGTCATCGCGTTCCTGAAGCTGCAAGGGTGGATGCGCCAGCGCCCGATCGTCTACCCGCTGCAGCAGCCGACGAACCTGATCGTGCTAGGCGCGGCGATCGTCGCGGGCGCCCTCATCGTCGGCTACTCCGGCGCGTTCCTCCTGCCGTTCTTTCTCCTCGCCCTCGGCTTCGGGCTCCTGATGACGCTCCCGATCGGCGGGGCGGACATGCCGGTCGTCATCTCGCTCTACAACGCGCTCACGGGCATCGCGGTCGCGATGGACGGCTTCGCCCTCGGCAACTACGCGATGGTCGTCGCCGGGACGCTCGTCGGGGCGGCCGGCTCGATGCTGACGCTCGTGATGGCGCGGGCGATGAACCGGTCGATCTCGAACGTGCTGTTCTCCGCGTTCGGGGCGACCGAGGAGAGCGGCGCGGTGATCGCCGGCTCGATGAAGCCGATCGAGGCGGACGACGTCGCGGTGATGATGGCGTACGCCCAGAAGGTGATCATCGCGCCGGGGTATGGGATGGCGGTCGCCCAGGCCCAGGGGAAGGTCAAGGAGCTGATGGACCAGCTCGAATCCCGCGGGGTCACCGTCAAGTTCGCGATCCACCCGGTCGCCGGCCGAATGCCGGGGCACATGAACGTCCTGCTCGCCGAAGCCGGCGTCCCGTACGACCGGCTGTTCGACCGCGACGAGATCAACCCGGAGTTCCCGACCGCGGACGTTGTCCTCGTCATCGGGGCGAACGACGTCGTGAACCCGGCGGCGCGCCGGCAGGGAAGCCCGCTGCAGGGGATGCCGATCCTCGACGTCGACCAGGCGAAGAACGTCATCATCCTGAAGCGGGGGCAGGGGAAGGGGTTCGCCGGGATCGAGAACGACCTGTTCTACAAGGACAACGCGCGGATGCTCTACGGCGACGCCCAGGCGACGGTCGGCAAGCTCGTCCAGTCGCTGAAGCAGATCAAGGAATGACCGGACGATCGCGCGGCGGGGGGTTGCCCCCCGCGACCGGCCCGTCGTAGGTCCCGTGGCCGCGCCATCCCCGTCGGAAATGGCAAGGGAACCGCGAGCCGAGTTCTGGGCACAGGGCCTCGGGATGGCGGAGGCCCGGGCCGAATGGATTCGGGCCGACGGGCTCATCCGGATCCCGTACGTTCGGCACCTCCGGCGGACCGCGGTGGTCGTTCTGCCCGTGTTCGCGATCCTCGGCGCGCTCGTCACCTCGCTAGCGGCTGCCCGAGACGGGCAAGCGTTCTCGGCGCTCGCTCTGGTCGCCGCCGGCTTCGGGTCTGCGGGGCTCGCCACGACCGCGACGATCGCGTGGCTTCGGACCAATCTCGGCCTGCTACCCACCGACGACAGGGTCGTCTTCGTCGACCGCCGATTGCCCGGCGAACGGCTCGGCGTGCATGTCGTTCCCGGGAACGCCCTTGGCGACGTGGTCGTGCCGAAGTCTGGCTCGGGTCCGGTCGGATTTCGAACGGCCCACTACCCGCTTCCGCTCCTGGTCGCGGATGCCCAGGCCCGCGCGATCCTGTCCGACCCGAGATACCGGGGTACGAACGTACTCCCGGAGAACGTCCGGGGCTACCTCGCGCGCTGACGAATCCCACCATCCGGGGGACTGGGTCCCCGTAGGGAGAAATGGTTGGTCGGGGGCTCTAGCAGCAGCCGCCGCCGCCCGCGCCGCACCCACAGCCGCCGCCTCCGCCCTCTTCGAGGCGGGGGGCCGCCGGGGCGTTGGCGGGGACGATCGTGAAACCGCTCGTGTCGAGCTCCTGGACGAAGTCGATCTTCGCCCCCTCGAGCGACGACGCGCTCGATGGGTCGACCACGACCTGGAACCCGTCGATGGGGACCACGACGTCGCCGGACCGCGGACGGTCGAACGCGAGGCTGAACGACGTGCCGGAGCCGCCGCCCTCGCCGCACCCGCAACCGCCACCGCCGCCCGAGCCACAGCAGCCGCCCCCGCCCCCGCCCGCCTGGGCGAAGACGCGGACCGCGGTGCCGGGCTTCTGCGACTTGATGAGCTCCCGAACCTGGGTTTGCGCTTCCTTCGTGACTTCCAACTTCAGCTGCATTCCTGGGGCCCTCCTCGCGTACCCCGTACGTTTGAGGGGTGGCGGCGTATTTGAGCTGGTCGCCGCGACGGTCGCGACATCCGTCGCCCGAGAGGTTCCGGCTCGGCGGGGGCGTCGAGTCGTGCCCGGGTTCGGCGCCCGGATCTCCGCGAGGCCGGCGCTAGGACCGCGTTCGGCCCATGTTCGCCCGTCCGTGGGCGTACGCGACCGCCCGGTCCACCCGCGTCGAAACCGTCCCGGCGAGCCCCACGAAGGCGACCGCGGCGACCAGCAGCAGGAGCGTGGCGAGGAGGTCGGTGGTCGTGTCAAGCTGCGCGAGCCACTCGAGGCCGTAGGTGAACACCCCGGCGACCGCGACCCCGGTCACGACGGTGCCGACCAAGAGTTCGGCCGACGACCGGTGGTCGTACACGAGGAGCGAAGCGGCCAGTCGGACGGCGGACCCTCCGTCGGTCGACCATCGCCAGGTGAGGACCCCAGCCCCGACGACCGCGAGCGCGGCGGCGGCGGCGAGCACCGCCCCGTTGAACAGGTCCGTCAGCATCGGCTCCGACTCCGGCCCGAACGTCGAACGAGCCGTCCGATAGTTAGGTCTTCCGAATCGGGCCCGCGTCCTGGAGACGTTTCAGGAAACGACCTTATTCGGGGCGGTTCGGTGGCCGAGGGTCGTGCCTCGACCGGAAGAGCCCCGGGCCTCCGCCCCGTCCGACCCCCCGCCGGAGGAGGCGGCGTCCCGACTCCTGGCGACGCTCGAGGATCTCGATCTCGACCGATTCACCATCGTCGGACGGTATGCGCGATTCGACCCCGGACTGCGCGCCTCGTTGGACGAATTCCGCCAACGGCTGGTAGCGGCCGTCGGGTCCCGGGGGGGCCGACCGCAGAACTTCCTCCTGTGGGGTCCGCCCGGTAGCGGGAAGAGTTTCCTCGTCCAGCAGATCGCGGCGGGACTCCCCGAGGACGCTCGGTTCCTCGAGCTCAACCTCTCCCGTCTGGAAGAAGCGGAGTTTCGCTCCCTGCTCCGCGCCGCGTGGGACGCGCCGGGTCGGCTGGTCTGCTTCGTCGACGAGGTCGATGCCCGCCCGACCGCCACGTGGCCGTACGAGGTGCTCCTCTCCTATCTCGAGCCCCCCGTCGCGCGGGACGCGGCGACCTGCTTCGTGCTGGCGGGCAGCGGGGGCGCCTCGTCCGTCGAGATGCGGCGGACGATGGAGGCCCGCCCCAAGGGTCGGGACCTCTTGAGCCGGGTACCGGTGGCCAACGAGTACCGGGTGGACCCGTTGGGCACCGGCGATCGCATCCTCGTCGCCGCGGTCCAGTTCCTCGACGCGGCCCAGGGGGAGGGCCACACCCTCCGGGATGTGGAGAAGTTGGCGCTCTACTACGTCGCCGCCAACCCCGCCTTCGCGAGCGCCCGGCAACTGCGCGCCCTCGCCGACCAGTCCGCGCAGCGGATCCCCCCGGGAGAAGTCCGGCTCCGCTACGACCACCTGTTCCGACCGGGGGACCCGGAGAACAAGGAGTTCTGGTCGCGAGTGGCCTCCGGGTCCGCGCCGCTCGTCGGAACGTCCATCCGCGTCCGGCCGGCCCCCGCGACGGCCGCGCCCCCTCGAACCGCGCCTCGCGAACGAACTCTCGAGACCCCCGAGGCGTCCCCGCGCCGAAGCGCCCGCGTCGCGGTCCTCCCGTTCCGCAACGTCAGTCCCGATCCGGCAGACGCCTACCTCGCCGACGGGCTGACGGAAGAGATCCTCGCGACGATTTCGACCATTCCGGGGCTCGAAGTGGTGTCGCGAACGTCGATCGTGCGGTACCACGCGGGCGTGGACAAGTCGGCGACCGAGATCGGTCGCGAGCTGAACGCCGGCTCGTTGTTGGGGGGCAGCGTCCGGAAGTCGGGGTCCCGAATCCGGATCACGGCCCAATTGATCGATGCCCCCACCGACCGTCAGCTCTGGAGCGAGGTGTTCGACGGGGACCTCGCCGATGTGTTCGGCATGCAGAAGGAGATCGCCACGCGCGTGGCCCGGGCCCTGAGCGCGAGCGTGGGGGGGCGTCCGGTCCCCGTCCCACGAGCTCGGCCGACGCCCAACATCGAGGCGTACGTGCTGTTTCTGAAGGGACGAGCGGCGTATCGCGAGGCGACCCGGGAAGGCCTCGAACGAGCGATCGACCTGTACGGTCAGGCGGTCGCGATCGACCCCACGTACGCCGAAGCGCTGGCGGGAATCGCGGCCGGCTACCGCCGACTCGGATTCTGGGAGATGGCCCCGTCGAGGGAGGCGTTCCTGAAGGCGCGGGAGTTCAGCGAACGCGCCCTGACGATCGACCCCATGCTCCTCGAAGCCCGATTGACCCGGGCGGCCCTGCTCCGGGCCATCGATTGGGACTTCGCGAGCTCGGAGGCCGAATACCGGGAGATCCTGACCCTCTGGCCCCAGGACGCGGACGTGCGCACTCGGCTGGCGAACGACCTTACCGAAACCGGTCGATTCGCGGAGGCGGCCCGCCTGGCCCGCGAAGCGATCGAACTCGAACCCCAATCCAGCAGCATCGTGGAGCTCGCTGGCTCCGCGCTCCTGTATGCCCGGGAATACCCCGAGGCCGCGCGCGCGCTCCGCATCGCGCTCACGCTCGATCCCCAGAACACGGCGGCCCTCCACAACCTCGGCCTCGCACTGGTCCAGGCCGGATCTCCGGGGGAAGGGATTTCGATGATGGAGGAGGCGCTCCGACGGAGCGCCTCGCCGAGCCCCATCCAATTCATGGAGCTGGCGTACGGCAACATCCGTGCCGGTCGCCGAGGGCCGGCCGAAAAGGTCCTCGACCAGATTGTTCAGAGGGCCGGACCGAACCCGGCCTGGTGGGGGGCGGCCGCCGGAGTGTACGCGAACCTCGACCAGCCGGACCGGGCCTTCGAGGCGCTCGACATCGCGTTGGCGCATCACGCCGGCTTTCTGGCCTCCCACCTCCGGGTGGACTTCATCTTCGAGCCCCTTCGGTCCGATCCGCGATTCTCGGCGATTCTTCGGCGGATCCAGTCCGGACCGGCCTCCGCGTCCTCTGGCTAGCGTTCCGGCGAGGCGCCGGGGACCGTCGGCCGGGCCCCTACCGGCCGAGGCGGCCCGCTCGCACCCGACGCGGCTCGCGCGGGCGAGAGCGACGTTCCGGCTTGCTCCGGCGCGCGGGGTGGGCCTGCCCGCGGAGCCTCGAAGTTCCGACGATCCGGGCGTCGCGCTTCGCCAGGAATCCCCGGACGGTCTCGTAGTGCCGGATCAGCTCTCCGTCGTCCGTTGTCGTGGATGGCCGCAGCTTGAGGGTCGACCGGCCCGTCATCGGACCTCCGGACGGTGGTCCCCTCCCGCAGACCACGGGTGGCGCGACGTACCCGTAGTCGTCCGCGAGCGCCCGCCGGAGGAATTCGCGGATTAGCCGCGGGCCGCCGGGATGGAGGCGTTCGGGACCGCGGGCCGGCCGGCCGTGAATTCGCCGGAGGGACGCTTTTCGGCGGAGGGAAATGGGCCATCCCCGCCCTCCGTCAAGCTCGGTTGACGTGTTTAGGGCTGCGCGAATCACGTCAGAGAAAAGGTCCCCCTCCGGAGCGACCGCTCGGCTGAGGCGCGCTTAGCGACACCCAGGCAGGCGCTCCCTCCTTCGGGCGCTTGCGAACGCGGCCATAGCATGACCTCGTCAGGCGCCGCCAACCTTCTTGCGCATCAGCCCCGCCAGCGGCGTGACTAGTTTCGTCGTCTGTCCTAGGGCGTACGAGTGGAGACTCCTATTCTTGACGAGGAGCGGTAGCTCGGAGGGTCGGGAACTCGAAATCAAGACCGCTGGATGGCCAAGGCCGTCCGAAAACCCGAGTTCGTAGAGAACATTCTGTTTTCCCAGCGACAAATCGCATACGGTGAGCTTAGTGCCCCCGATACGCTCTCGAACAAGGTCTGGAATCTCCTTCCCGTTGTACTCAGGCTCATCGACGCGAGTACATGCGGCGCCCACGCGCCTGGCCGCCCGCCGCATAGCCTCGAAGGTATCGAAGTAGGCCTCGTCGAATGGCATTGATGCGAAGAATACCCGCGACGCCTTCTTCACACGCGATTCTCCCTGGCGATCTGAGGACTTGACTTCAGCAGAGTCCGAGCTCCGCAGCAGGGCGACAAGGTTCGGCGCCTCCACGAAGCTCTTTGATAGACGAGTGCTAGTCATCCACTTATGTACCGTAATGAAGCGAACTCCCTTCGAATTAGATTCTAGCGCCTTGCGGCGTGATTCCAAAAGCTTCAACTGGCCGCCCCTTGGGCTTCCTAACTTCACGTCAATCGCAACGCCGCCACCTGATTTCGACGGGACCCAGAAATCTGCCAGCACCCCATCGACGTCGGCTGCTTGAACAAACGGTATGCGCGCCTTCGCAAGCCTACTTGCAATTTCCAGCTCGAAAGCTCGTGCTGCTGACCCCGAGGTTCCAGCAAGCGGGTCGACCATTTCGCGGGATTCCGACAGACCATCGCCTCCCGCTACAAAGACGTGCGGTACTCGGCCACACATCGGAAGGCGCGGAGGAGAAGGGCTTGGCCACCTTTGGGGCGCGGGCTAGACCTAGTGGTGATGTCCGAAAGTTCTCGTTCGAATCTCGATCTCCACGAATCAGTCACCCGCGCCGGAACCTCAGGTCCTGCTCTCGGCATGTATCGCAAGGTTCCGATGGGGCAAAGACCGCCGGGGTCCCAAATCGCCAAGCCAGCGGAGTTTCCGGCCGGACCCGGTTTGGTTGGATGACCCGAATCAGTTCGAAGCACGTGATGCCGACCACCGTTGCAGCGACAATGACCACTGCCGCGACCCCGCAAATCCAGTCGGTCTTAGGTGGATCGAGCAGCTCGGACCGGGTCAGCAGAGCAAACGTCCCTCCCGCGGCTACCGCGAGATACCCCAGTCCCAGCCCAGCGGTATCTCGGATAATGCTCTTCCAGGATTGCACGCCTCTTCCAGCGATATGGACCTGCCAGACGACGTCGGTGACGTGAGCCTCCGAGGGCCCCACCGTGTTCGGCGGCTTAGGTAGCTGATAGCGGAGGAGGTGCTCCCGCACGACGTCGAGGCGCCTCAGGTATGCGTGGTGCCATGCGGCCAATCGGAGGAGTGGCAAAACGGAAACCAAGGCCAACGCGCTTCCTAGCCATGCAATCGTAAGGGATTCCGCTCCGAGGCTCGGGCTCTGGGAGGCTACGACGGAGCCAAGGAGGATTCCGCCAACGATTCCGAAACTCCACTCTATGGCCTGATTCCGGACTTGAATCGCAGAGTCATGCTCGGAAGAGATCTCCTGTAGGAGGGCCACATCGCGTAGGGGATCGTTTGAATCAGGTTTCGGGCAACAGTCGCACTTGCTAGCGGCCTCCTCGGACTTCACGAAAGCATCAGTCCGACTCATCATCCGAGGCGTCGCGATCCGGCCTGAGGACTCCCTGGCCCGCGAACCCGGGCAGGCTCAGCTTCCGGATTCGTCCCTTCGGTGCGGGTTTCGCAATCGGAGCCTCGGGAGCCGCCTTGAACGTCACGTTCCGGAACGGCGGGAACTGGGGTTTCGCCCCCTCGAACAGTTGCCGAATTGAGAGAATCTGATATCGGTCGTACTTGTCATCTTGACTCAGCCGGTACTCTGGCTTGTAG
>DASYOF010000262.1:0-5192 GCA_036007995.1 Thermoplasmata archaeon | reverse complement strand
TACGTCTACGGGGTCGACGCGTTCCTCACCGTCGCGATCAGCGGACCGACCGGGGCGTTCGCGGTCCGGGTGCCGGCCGGTCCGGTCTCGCTGAACGCCGAGGCGACCCCGAACCACGGGGGCGCCTCGGTGACGTTCGTGATGCCGGCGGCGCCGTACGGCGGGGTGACGGTCGGCGTCGCCCCGACCGACCTCGCGATCCCGCCTTCGGACCCGTTCGACGCGTACCTCCTCGTCCCCCTCGCGGCCATCGGGGCGATTGGCACCGGCTTCTGGGCGTTCGGGGCGCGCGCCCGTCGCGTCTCCCACGGGCTGCCGCCCGGGCTGATGTCCCCGTTCGCCCGGTACGTCCTCCAGCGGAGTCTCCTCCTCCCGGCCCAGATCCTCGTGCTGCTGACGGTGCTGTACATCTTCGGCACGTTCCTCCCCGCGCTCGAAACCGGGCAGGACGTCTGCCAGTACTCGAGCGCCGCCTGCTCCGGGTGCGCCTGGTCGAACCCGTTCTGCGTGAGCGTGGCGTTCGGGAGCGGGTACTGGACGTTCATCTCGAACCTGTTCACGGGCGCGTGGGGGACGAGCCACTACGGCCACCTCGTCGAGCCGGCGTGGACGTTCCTCCATTGGTACCTCCCCGACTCCCTCGAGCTCGCCATCGTCGCCCTGACGATCTCCGGCGTCACCGCCTACGTCCTCGGACTCACCGCCGGCTGGAACCGCGACCGACCGGTCGACACCGGCGTGCGGTTCGCTTCGGTCGTCGGGCTCCTGTTCCCGTCGTTCCTCGTCATCCTCGCGATCTTCACGCTCGTGTACACGCCGTTTGTCCGGACCTTCGGTGATACGCCGTTCGGCATCCTGCCCGGCCCGAGCTGGTTCAACTCCACGTCGGGCGGAGTTCCGGGCTGGGTCGGGATCGCCTACAACACGACCCCGACCGGGTTCCCGGTCCTCGACGCCGCGCTCCACGGCGCCTGGAAGGCGACGCTCATCGCCGCGACGAAGACGCTCCTCCAGGCCGGGCTGATCGCGACGATCTACGTCCCGCTGTACCTTCGGTACGCCCGCCACGCGGTCGCCCAGGCGGCGGAGGAACCGAACGTCGTGGCGGCCCGGGCCCGGGGGATCCCGGAAGGCACGATCCAGTGGCGGCACACCGGCCGACGGGTCGTCCCGATCTTCCTGCTCGCGTTCGCCGCGACGCTCCCGCTCTACATCGGGACCCAGTCGCTCGTGGAGGTTTTGACGAACGACCCCGGCGTCGGCACGCTCCTGTTCAGCGAGATCACCTCCTACCTCCAGACCGGCTTCGGCTTCTCGAGCACGTCGAACGCGGTCAAGCCCGGCAACTTCTACCAGGTCACGATCTTCCTCGTGGTCGCGGTCGTCCTCGTCGCCTCGCTCGGGAGCGAGGTCCTCTCGCGCTACCTCGACCCGCGGGCCAGCCGGGGCGACCGGACGTGAGCGCCTCGAACCTCCCGCTCTCCCCGACGATCGAGGAGCTCGACGCGGAGGTCGCGCGGTGGGTGCGTCCCGGTCAGGAGCTCCGGTTCTTCCTCCGGCGGTTTGGCGGGAACCCGACGCTCGTCGCCGGCATCGGGCTCCTCGCGGCCTACCTGGGCATCGCGGTCGCCGCGGTCGCCTACTACGGGAGGACGCTCACCACCCCGCCGTTCTCCGCCGGGTGGGCGACGGTGCTCCCGCCGCCCGGCCCCTCGTGGTCGCACCCGTTCGGCATCATGAGCGGGCTCGGGGTCGACGTCTTCACCGAGGTCGTCCGCGCGTTCCCGATCGACCTCGGCCTCGTCGCGATCGCGCTGGGTTCGGCCGGAGTCGTGGGCGTCCTCCTCGGCGCGTACGCGGCCGTTCGGGGCGGGGCGGTCGACTTCTGGATCACGTTCACCGCCGACGTCGAAGCGGGGATGCCCCCGTTCTTCTTCGTCATCGTCCTCTACCTCGGGGTCGAGCTGCTGATCCCGGCGGAGTTCCGGCTGATCTCGTTCCCGCTCCTGTTCGGGGCGGTGCTGTGGCCGTACTACGCGCGGCCGGTCCGGGCCGTCGCCCAGCACGTCGCGACCGAGCCGTACGTGGAGTCGTCGCGCGCGGCGGGGGGCACGCGGGGGCACATCCTGTTCCGGCACATCGTGCCGAACGCGCTGTACCCGGCGCTCGCGCAGTTCCCGGTCGACCTCTACAGCATCTTCTTCGTGCTCACGATCTTCCCGTACCTCAACTGCTCGAGCGCCGGGCTGTACGGGAACATCACCCCGCTCCCGGACCCGTTCTTCCCCGAGTGGGGCAGCATGCTCGCGCAGGGGACGTGCTACGGGTTCTCCATCGCGTCGCCGCCCGGGTTCTGGTGGATGTACGTCTTTCCGCTGATCGCGATCGTCGGCCTCGGCTTCGGCGTCACCCTGACGTGCGACGGGGTCGACCGGTGGCTCTCGACCCGGCGACGCGCCTGACGGCGGCCCCGGCCTAGCGGATGTGGTCGAGCGAGAACGAGCCGAGGCTGAACGACTTCTTCGAGAACGTGTAGCCGACCCAGGCGCGCGACTGGACCTCGCCGAGGCCGCGGATCGAGAGGAACGTCTTCAGCTGGTCGAGCTTCAGGTTCACCGAACCGTCGGTCATGTGCTCGAGGGTCTGCAGGTCGGACTCCGTGTGCATGCCGGTCTCGAGGACGTAGTAGCTCGCCGCGCCGTCCATCCGCCGCCGGCCGGAGAACGGCTGGAGGAACCGGAACATCGAGGCGGTGTCGAGGTAGGCGGCGAGCGTCGAGACCGTCTCGAACACGAGCCGGTACGACTTCCCGGGGAACTTGTCGCGGAACTCCTGGCCGAACCCGTTGACGATCTGCGTCAGCTGGTCGAGCATCCCCTTGTCCGCCGGGGAGAGCAGCTTGACGCCCGGCTCCGCCTGCGTGACGCCGAGCGTCCGCGAGTAGATGTCGGCGTACCGGACGAGCCCCTTCGCCTCCGCGTCGCCGTACTGCGGGAACACGGCAAGCATCTCGTCGCGGATCTGGGTGTAGGTCTTGTCGGTCACGACCCAGATCGCCGGGGTCCCGCCCTTCAGCCCCTCGGCGATGAACATCCGCGCGAGGACGTCCTTCCCCGTGTGGACCGGGCCGTTGATCAGCGCCTGGGCGGCGGGCGGGAGGCCCCCGAACATCAGGTCGTCGAGACGGCGGACCCCCGAGCGGACCTTCTGGGACTTCGTCTCCTGGACGATGTCGAGGTGCATCTCCTCCGCCTCGACCTGGGCGGCCTTCCGCTGGAGCGTCTCGATCTCCTGCATCTGCTGGTGCAGGAACCCCTCGCGGGCCTTCAGCTCCTGTTCCTTCTTCGCGAGCTCGCTCCGGAGATCCTCGAGCTTTTTCGATTCCTCGGGCCGGAGGCCGCCGCCGGACGACTCGAGCTCGGAGCGGCCAGCTTCGATCCGCCGAGCCTCGAGCTCGAGCGCCTGCTTCGTAGTCTGCAATTGCCGCTCCCAGGCGGCGAGCTCGTTCTCCTTGAACTGGAGCGGACCGCGCTGCCGTTCGACCTCCTCGGACGTGATCCGGATCTCCTCGAACTTCGTGCGGAGCTCGTTCTCGCGGACGACGAGGTCGCGTTCCCGGTTCTCGAGGACCTTCAGCCGTTCGGTGATCTCCTGGGGGAGCGCGGCGCCCTTCGCGAGGAGGTTCGTGTGGTCCCGCTTCGCCTCGGCCTCGGCCCGGAGCGCGCGGACGTCGCCCTCGAGCTGGACGATGCGGCGGCGGTACTCCGCCTCGCGTTCGACGTACGCCGACTCGCGGGCGGCGACCTCCTCGCGGTGCTGGAGGTCGGCGAGCATCCCGGCGGCCGGCCCGGCGGTCGACGGGTTCGCCTCGCCCTCCGCGGATTTCGCGGATTCCGACCCCGGCGAAGCGTCCGCCGGCGGGATCGTCAGGAGTTTCAGCTTCAGCTCGGCGATCTCGGCGTCCTTCTGCTGGACCGCCTGCTCGCGCGCCTTCGCCTCGCGCCCCCGGACGTACTTGATCACGGCGATCGAGCCGCGCTTGACGTGCTCGACCTCGTCCTCGAGCTGCTTCCGCTTCGCCCGTTCCTCGTAGAGGGTCCGGTTGAGCTCCTGGACCTCCTGGAGGAGCGACTGCGGGTCGAACTGGTCGCTCTTGACCCGGTCGAGCAGGTCGGTCAGCCATCGGACGACCGTCTCCTCCCGTTCCAGCACCTGGGAGGGGAGGGCGGCAGCCGGCGCGGGGCGGGCGGCCGGCGCCTCGGAGGAGGGAACCTCCGGCACGGGGACGGGAGGGGCGGCGGGGGCGCTCGACGAAGTGGTGGCGGGCGGGATTCGCCGACCGGAACCGTCCGAGGACTGGATCCACGCCTCCATCGCGTGGTCGTCGCCGTCGACCCACTTCCGCAGGACGTCGGTCGAGCCCTTGCCCCCGGGGACCGACCGCCGGCGCGGGCGGTCGCCGCTCCGGGCGTTCCCGATCATCCGGGCGACGAGCCGGTCGTCGACCTCCTTCGCGGCGCGGGTGACGCCGGCGTCGGTCGCCGCGCGGATCCGGTCCGCGTCCGCCGCGTCGAGCCCGAGCTCAAGGAGGGTGTCGCGGCCAAGCGGCTTCACCGATTCGACCGTCGCGTAGCCGGCGTCGGCGAGCCGCTGCGCGGCGGTGGCCGAGATCCCGAACGTCCGGGCGACCTCGCCGACCGCGGTTTCCGGCGTGGCCGGTGCGATGTCGGCCGTCGCCTCGGCCGGAGTGTCGTTCATGGGCGCAGCACCGTTCTAGCTCGTCGTGGGGGTATATTCTTTGGGACGGAGCGCGCGGCTCCTCCGGCGGTCCGGAACCGGTCCCGGCCGCGGGATTCGAGCGCGCCGGGCGCGGTCCGGGTCGCCCCCGGTCAGAGCGCGGCGCCGCAGCTCGGGCAGGTGTCGTGCCGCTCGTCGGAGCGCGTGCCGCAGTGGCGGCACCGGATCTTGACGATGTGCCGTTCGACCGTGTGCGAGACCGCGGACGGGGCGGCCGGGTGGCGAATCCCCGCCCGCGCGCCGGCGAACGCGGCGAACCATTTTGGCGGGTCGACGACGTCCAGCCGCAGCGTCCCGGCCCGCGTTTCGAGCGAGACGTACCGGGCCCGTCGCAGCACGGTGCCGACCGAGGCGTTCGACACGTCGCGGAGCGGGAGGTCGAGCACGGTCGAGGC
>DASYOF010000261.1:0-1959 GCA_036007995.1 Thermoplasmata archaeon | reverse complement strand
GGTCTCGAACAGCAGAAGGCTCCGGAAACGTCCCGTGATGACGCGCGCGAGCTCGTCGAGAACGGCCGGCACATCGTAGACGAGGTGGAGGAGATGGCTGGCCAGCGCGCCATCGAAGGCGTCGTCGCGGAACGGCAAGAGCACGGCGTCCGCCTGGACCGCCCGTCCGAATCCCTTCGATCGGGCGACGGTGAGCATGGCGCGCCCCAGGTCGACCCCCACGATGGGGACCCCCCGCTTTTCCAGCGGCCGGGCCCACCGGCCGGTCCCCGCGCCGAGCTCGAGGGTCCGCTCGTCCCCGAGAACGCGGGCGAGAAGGTCTGCGACCGATTGTTCGACCCCGGGCGGGAGCGCCCGAGTGACGTCGTAGATCGGGGCGACGCGGTCGAAGGAGATTCCGCCGGGCACGGGGGCGCGAGTTCGCCGTACGGCTTGAAGGATGTCTACGAGCCGGCCGAGTCGGTCCCGCGCGCGGGGGCCCGGTGCGGGTCCAAGCGGTCCCTTATCTAGGAGAAGTCGGCGTTTCGCGGTCCCGCGGAGTCTCCATGACCGCTGGTCAGGCCTGGTTCGTGACCGTCGCCCTCGTCGTGGGCGCCCTCATCGTGTTCTTCTTCCTCGGCTGGAACCTCGCCGGGGCGATCGGCTCGGCCCTGCACGGGGTCGAGCACTTCCTCGGGCATCCACTCACGCTCCTCGCCGGATCCGTCTCCGCCCGCGCTCCGCCAACCTGATGGCCCGCCTCCCGTCACCGGAGCGGTGGCCGCCGTCGTCCCGCTCCTGTCGTTCTGCGCGACGAACCTGAACACGCGCGACCGCCTCGAGGCGTCGCTCGCCTCGATCGCGGAGCTCGGCCGGTCCGTGGACGGATCGTACGAGATCGTCGTCGCCGACGGCCCGAGCGACGACGGGGCCACCGAGTGGCTGACGAACCGATCCGGGGAGGACCCACGACTCCGCGTCGTGCGCCACCCCCAACGGAATCGGGGGTACGGCCGTCGGGTCGCATTCGAGTCGAGCCGGGGCAAGTGGGTCGTTCCGTTCGACACGAGCCTCGTCTACGGGCCCGAGTACGGGCGCCTTCTCGCCCGGTTCGCGAATTTCGGCTCGTCGAAGATGCTGTTCACCGAGATCTGCGCCTTGCCCCGGACGACCGTCGAAGACGTCGGCGGCTGGCGCGACCTCGTCGGCGGGGAGGACGTCGACCTGTACGCCCGCGTGATCGCGAAGTTCGGCGTCGTCGCCTACCCGACGGGGGCGCCGTCGAGCCAGTCCGCGACCCTCGGCTCGTACTCCCGGCAGATGCGGTACGTCCGCGGCGGGCGGGTCGCCCGGGCCCGGCGGATCTTTGCGGTGCAGCGGGACCAGATCATCGCGAGTCACGCGACCGTCGGCGACCTCATGGCGTTCAACCGGAAGAAGCCGCTCGCGGCGCGAGTCGCCCGACGGGCGTTCTTCACCGCCGCCGCGGTCGGCGCACGCTTCTCGAAGATCCGTCCCGTCTCGCTGCGCTCGAACAACTACCTGGTCGTCCGCGAGGGTCTGCTCGCGAGCCTCCTCGCCGGGGACTGGAAGCTCCTCGCGCCCGGGGGCGCCCCGCCGCGCCTCTTGCTGACCGACGACGAGATCGCGTTCCTCGAGGTCCGATCGCCGTTCTACCAGAAGCACGCCGTCGAGCTCGCCCCGTATCTGGGGCGGAAGTAGCGTTACTCGGGTCGCCGGGTGCGCGGGAGCCGGGCCGCGAGCTCCGACGGACGGACGAGGCCGTCGGGGGTAACGAACGCCGTGACGAAGCGGGCGGGAGTGACGTCGAACGCCGGATTCCGCGCCGCGGAGCCGATTGGGGCCGTCGACCGTCCGGCCCAGGCGAGGACCTCCTCCGCCCCCCGCTCCTCGACCGGGATGGAGCGGCCGCTCGGCCTCGAGCCGTCGAACGTCGACCAGGGGGCCGCGACGTAGAAC
>DASYOF010000260.1:0-2080 GCA_036007995.1 Thermoplasmata archaeon | reverse complement strand
CCCAGGTCGTGACGTTGGCCGCGGGATCCTCACCTTGCGCCAGGACCGCGCGAAACCGCTTCAGCTCGGCCACGAGCCGCGCGGGTATGGCGGCGGCGCGGCGGAGCAAAGCCGAGATCAATCGGCGCAGATCCAGGGTACTTGCGACCTGCATCAGGTGGCCCGCCCACTCCATGACCAGTTCGCGGGTGACGATCCGGTGACTCAGCGGTACGCACATCAGGAGGTCGTCGATCCCGGTCCCGGGCTGGCGATCGAGCCACCCTTTTAGCTTCGGGCTCGGAACGGTCGCGGTGGCCGGCTCAGGCGGCGGGAACGGGTCGTCGAACCCGAGGAAGCAAGCCGTCTCCCCGGCTTCTCCCGGCTCGATCGCGGTCGCATCGAGCAGATACTCATAAAGTGTCCGCCCCGCGTCAGATGCGGGTCGGATCGTCGTCCGCGAGTCGGCCTGTTGCCGGGGAAACTCGAAGCAGTCCACGAGCCCTGGCCCGTCGAGAGTCCGCACGCCAAGGGGAAGGGGTACCGAACAAACCTCAACGGATGTGATGGCTCGGTCCGAGCCGAGGAAGAACCCCCAGTCGCCATATCCCAACTCGGCGAAGCTGGGGATGCACGACCGGCCCGGGAGCGAGGCGAGTCCGGCCGAGCGGAGGGTCTGATAGATGCACCAGTACGCCGCCGGCGTCTGGTCCGGAGAGAGCCCGTTCACGGCGAGGACGCCCCCGGGTTCCAGGTGCGCGCCGAGCGTCTGGAACCAGTCGCGCGTGAACAGGCCGCAGTCGGCCAGGGTGCCGGGAGCGGTCAGGTCCGAGAAGATCGCATGGAATGAGCCGGCCTTCGCGAGCGCCTTCCGGACGTCGGCGACCTCCACGACGACCCGGTTATCGGCGAGGCTCGACCCGTTCCAGGGGGCGAGCTCGGTGCCCGCAAGGGCCAGGACCTCCGGGTTGTAGTCGATCACGCGGACCGACGCGACTCCCTCATGCCGAAGCAGCTCGCGGACGAGCAGGCCGTCGCCGCCGCCGAGCACGAGCAGGTTAAGCGGCCCCTCGAACCTCGCCCGCGCGGCGAGCAGGGCGGGATGGGCGAGCCGCTCGTGGTAAATCGCCTCGTCGGCGGTGTCGAACTGAAGGTCGCCGCCAAGGTAGAGCCGGAGCCCTCCAGGGCGTCGCTCCAGGACCAGCGTGGTGTCCGAGGACATTTGTCTCATCCTTCCGGGTTAGTTCCCATCAATCCCAAGCCAATGAATGTGCGTTGCAAAAACAACTTATGCGTCTTACAGACTGCACGTCGGCTGGCGGCTCACCGCCTCGTCCCGGGGCCGCTGAAGCTCCTGCTGCACCGCGCGCATCCTCCTCGACCGCGAGGGACACCTCCGGCGAGCCAGCCGAGGCCGGCGCGACCAGCGTCCTCTGGAACGCCTGCACCTGGAGCCGCTCGACCCTGGTCAGCGCCTGGAACTGGCGAGCCGACTCCGCGCCCTGGCCGCCATGCCACATCACCGCCTCGTCGAGGGTCTTCGCCCTTCCGTCGTGCAGGTACGGGCCCGAGTCGCGGAGCCCCCACATCGGCGGCCGATTCGCCGCACTCGGCCTCCTCGGCGGGGTCGTCGGAGACGAAGAGCGGTCCCCGACCGAGGATGGCCGTCGCGCAGGAGGCAGAGGGGGCGTGATCCCCCGGAACAGCACAACCCGGCCCCCGGGGGTGGAGGAACGAAGACGGGTCGAGGAGCAAGAGGAAGAACAGGATCATCGGAGGGACCCCGGGTTCGCCAGGCCGTTCACCCTCGCTACAACTCGTTCGTCCCGCGTCGGTGTCTTGTGCGAGTCGTTCGCGAGGTTTTCATTCTCACGGCTTGGGCGCCGCGCGAGCCGCCCTCGAGCAGGGGGGAATTCGCGGGGCAAGCTTACACGGCCAGGCACGGGAAGTCGTGGGCCGATCGCCGTTGGTGCCGAGATCGGACGCCTGGGACGTCCGCCCAACAAACCGTCCAAGGACTCAGCTTCCGGGGGCGGACTAGGGGGCAATAATTCTGTGGGGTGTCCCCCGAACCCCCGGCTGTAAATTCACGGGTCGTTGC
>DASYOF010000259.1:0-3264 GCA_036007995.1 Thermoplasmata archaeon | reverse complement strand
AGCGCGGCGACCGGCCCGACCACGGACCCGGGGCCGATCTCGCAGTCCGACCCGATGACCGAGGGGCCTTCGAGGGTGGCACCGGCACGAACCACGCTGCCGGCCCCCACGGCGACGGCGCCGTGCACGACCGCGCCCGGTTCGATCGTGCCCTCGGAACGGAGCCGATCCACCGGCAGCGACCGAAGGATCCGCTCGTTCGCCTCGAGGAGGTCCTCGGGGCGGCCGGTGTCCTTCCACCAGCCCTCCACCCGCTGGACGGCGACCCGGGCTCCCGTCCGATGCAGCTCCCAGATCGCGTCGGTGATCTCGTACTCGCCCCGCGCCGACGGCCGGAGCCGGGCCACGACGTCGTGGATCGAGGGGGTGAACAGGTACACGCCGATCAGGGCGAGGGAGCTCTTGGGGTGGGCGGGTTTCTCGGCGATCGAGGCGATCTCCCCCCGCTCGTCGAGCTCGACGACGCCGTACGAGCGCGGGTCGGCGACCGGGGTCGCCCCCACCACCGCCGCGGGCGCCTCCCGCTCGAAGAGGCGGACGAACGGCAGCGCCCCTTGCTGGAGGAGGTTGTCCCCGAGGTACATCACGAACGGGTCGTCCGCGAGGAAGTCCCGCGCACATCGGACGGCGTCGGCGAGTCCTCGCGGGTCTCCTTGATGGATGTACGTCACCCGGAGGCCGAAGGCGGCCCCATCGCCGACCGCCTCCTCGATCCCCTCGTGAACGGGCCCGAGAATGACGCCGACGTCTCGGATCCCGGCCTCGGCGAGGTGGCGGAGGCCGTAGAACAGCATCGGCTGGTTGGCGATCGGGATCATGTGCTTGTTGCCGCTGAACGTCAGCGGACGCAGACGCGTGCCGTGGCCGCCGGCGAGGAGCAGTCCCTTCATCGCGGACCCGACACCCCGCGGGCCATTCGCAAGGCGGCGTCCCAGGGGGTTGCGGCCGGCCCACCCGCAACCCGAGCGAGCCGTAGGCCGCCCCGAATCGGTCGCGGCGTCACGCCGGGCTCGCGCAGCCGGGCCGCGAGCGACCCGGGGACGACGGGCGGGTACGTTCCGGGCTCGAGCCCGAGGAGGTAGGACGCGAACTCGAACGGCGTCGTGGGGGTCGGCGACGCGATGTGGATCGTTCCGGGCCGGGGCTCGGCCACGAGCGCCCGGAGCGTCCGAGTGACGTCGGGGATCCAGGTCGGGGTGATCTGCTGGTCGGTGTACATGGGAGGGAGGCCCCCCGAGGCCGCGCGGGCGCGGATCCATCCGGCGAAGTCCGGCTTCCCGTCGTAGGGGGGTCGGAACGGGTAGGAGATTCGGAGGATCGTAGCCCCCGGGTGCGCGTCCCGGACCCGCCGCTCGCCTTCCCCTTTGGTCCAGCCGTACCAGCTCACCTCCGGTCCGAATGGATCGGGCCGGTCCTCTTCCGCATACGGCCCCCGCCGACCATCGAAGACGAAGTCCGTGGAGATCGTGACGAACGCCTTGCCGGCGCTCGCCGCGCCCTGGGCCATGGCCTCCGGCGCGAGGGCGTTGACCCGGAAGGCGTCCGAGGCCACCCCGGCCGTGGGCACCTCCGCCGGGCGCTCCCGCTCGACCCCGTCCACGTCGGTTCGTGCGGCGAAGTTGACCACCACGGTTTCGGCGCCGGAACGGACCCGATCCCGAAGCGCGGACAGGTCGGTGACGTCGATCTCCTCGAACCGCCGGACCCGCAAGTTCCCCCGGGGAGCGCGGCGGCCCGCGACCGTCAGATCCAGCTCGGTCGCCGACTCCTCGGCAAAGTGCGAGCCGACCAGCGAGGTCGCGCCGAACAGGAGGACCTCGGTCACGGGGCGGGCCGGACCCCACGAGCGGGCGGACGCACGTCGTCCCAGGTGAACGGACGGCCGCGGTCGGGGATCGGCACAGAATCGAACGGCACCCGTCCCTCGTCGGTCGGGTCGTAGTACTCGGTCGGGAAGTTCTGGAGGACGAACGGCGTATCCGAAAGATTCCCGATGCAGTGGTGGACCCCGGGGGGCACCGTGACGAGGTGGGAAGGTCGGTCCTGGCGTCCGCGACTGGCGGCGGAACCGAGATCGGGCGCCGCCATGCGGATCACCTCGAGGCGACCGAACGCCGGAGATTCCGGCCGGCCATCGTGGAGGGCGAGGATCATCTCCCCGAGGACGACGACCATCCGGTCCGTTTGCCGAGCGTGCAAATGCCACCGGTCCCGGTCGCGAAACTCCCCGGCGACCGTGAGCGACGTGTAGGTCATCCGGAATCGGTCGCCCTGGACCGTGGTGTCGTCCGCCCGGAGGGTCTCGATCAGCATGCCCCGGGGGTCTTGGTGGAACATCCGTGGGAGCACGACGACATCGGGGATCCGGATCCCCTCCGGCTCGATCGGCGAGATCCACGCCCGGCCCGACGACGTCACGAGGCCCCCCGAGCCTTCGGCACGGCGCCCGCTTCCGCGATCTGGGCGAGCGGCTCCCACCAGCTCGCGTTCGCGCGGTACCACGCCACCGTCGCGGCGAGCGCCTCACCGAACGTATGGCGCGGCGCCCAGCCCAGCTCGTTCCGGAGCTTGGAAGAATCCAACGCATACCTCCGGTCGTGGCCGGGGCGATCGGGCACCTGCTCGATCGCCTCCGGGCCCCGACCGAACAGGACGGCGAGCTTCTCGACGAGGACCCGGTTCGACACCTCGGTCTCGGCGGACACCAGGTACGTTTCGCCCGGCCGTCCGCGGTGCGCGATCAGGTCGACGGCTTCGCAATGATCCGCGACGTAGATCCAGTCCCGGACGTGCCTCCCGTCGCCGTACAACGGGACCTTCTGACCCCGCATCAAGCGAACGATCGAGAGCGGAATCAGCTTCTCGGGAAACTGGTACGGCCCGAAGTTGTTCCCACAGTTGGAGAGGGTCGTCTTCATCCCGTAGGTCTCGGTCCACGCGCGGACCAGGTGGTCGCTGCCCGCCTTGCTGGCCGAGTACGGTCCCCGCGGCCCGTAGGGCGTGCTTTCGGTGAACCGCGACGCGCTGTCCAGAGGCAGGGACCCGAACACTTCGTCCGTCGAGACGTGGTGAAACCTCGCGACATCGGCCCGCCGACATTCCTCTAGGAGCACGCCCGTCCCCACGACGTTCGTCCGAACGAACCGCAGGGGGTCGACGATGGCCCGATCATTGTGGGTCTCGGCGGCCAGATGGACGACGAGATCCGCCCCGGCGACGGCGGCGCCGACGGCCACGGGGTCCCCGACATCCCCGTGGACGAAT
>DASYOF010000258.1:0-2471 GCA_036007995.1 Thermoplasmata archaeon | reverse complement strand
CCGAGGAACGAGGAGAGGTTCTTCGCGTACATCTGGCTCGCGTGGAATGCGAGGTCGCTCGCGAGGTTGAGCGGTCCGACGACGTCGACCCCGTGGTCGAGTACCGAGACCCCGGCCTTCGTGAGCTCGCAGTTCCCCCCGGTCTCGGCGGCGAGGTCGACGATCACCGAGCCGGGCCGCATCCGAGCGACCATGTCGGCGGTCACGAGCCGCGGCGCCTTCTTGCCGGGGATGTTCGCGGTCGTGATCACGATGTCCGCCTCCCCGACCGCCTTCGCGACCATCTCGCGCTCCTGCGCCTTTTCCTCGTCGGTGAGCTCCCGCGCGTAGCCGCCCTGCCCCTCGGCGTTGATCTGGAGTTCGAGGAACTTCGCCCCGAGGCTGCGGACCTGCTCGCCGGCGGCCCGGCGCACGTCGTATCCCTCGACGACGGCGCCCATCCGGCGGGCGGTGGCGATGGCCATCAGGCCGGCGACGCCGGCCCCTAGGATCAGCACCTTCGCCGGTCGAATCGTCCCGGCGGCCGTCGTCAGCATCGGGAGGAACTTCGAGGAGTGCGACGCCCCGATCAGCGCCGCGCGGTAGCCGGCCACGGTCGCCTGCGAGCTCAGCGCATCCATGCTCTGCGCCCGCGAGATGCGCGGGATCAGCTCGACCGCGAAGCCGGTGAGCTTGCCGTCCCGCAGGCCGGCGGCCGCGTCGAGGTTCCGGCCCGGGTTGAGGAATCCAACGACGATCGTGCCGGGTGCGAGCCGTTTCAGTTCGGCCGACGGAGGAGGCTGGACGGTCAGGACGATCGCCGCTCCGTCGAGCGTGTGGGCGCGGTCGCCCACGGTCGCACCCGCCGCGGCGTACGCCTCGTCGGGGTAGTTGGCGGCCGTCCCGGCGCCCGCTTCGACGCGGACCATCACCCCGCCCTTCACGAGCTTCTGGACCGCCTCCGGAACGAGCGCCACCCGGCGTTCGCCTGAGGTGAGCTCCTTCGGAACGGCCACGGTCGTGCCCATCGGAACCGTCGGCCTCGAACGGGGCGAGATTATAGAGTTACCACTACCGAGACCGCCCCCATCGGCGGGGGCGGGGCCGACGGTCGCCCAGCCGCCGGGGGGAACGTCAGATACCCGGGGCGATTCGGCGGGCCGAAATGGAGGTGGCCTGGGTCCTGTGGCCGGTCGCCGCCGGCATGGCGGCGATCATCGCCGGCCTCGTACGGTGGAGCGGCACCGCGCGGACCGTCGTCGGCGCGGCGTTCGTTCTGTTCCTGCTCGCGATGATGGTCGCGATGTTCCTCGGCGCCCTCGTCTACGTCGCCTGGCCGTCGGGAAACTCCCTCGTGCTCGGGCTGTGGGCGGCCGGCGCGACGATGTCGGTGAGCGTGTTTCCGGTCACCGCCCTCGCCCTCCGGGAAGCCCGCGACCAGCTCGCGAGCGGGGACGCGTACGCCCCCCGACGACTGAACACCCCCCTCGCTCTGGCGGGCGCGGTCACCGCCCTCGTCCTCCTCTCCGAGATCTTGATGGGTCGGAGCTTCGCCGTGGCGGCCGGGTCGCTCGGCGGAGCCCCCGGGGCGTCGGTCGGGGGCGCCCTCGCCTGGTTCGCGCTGACCGTCAGCTCCCCCTGGTTCCTGTTCCCGATGGCCCTCGAAATGGGCCTCGCCGCGGTGTGGGTCGGCCGACGTCTCCCCCGAACGATGCTGGCGATGCTGCTCGCCCAAGCGGCGGTCATGCTGTTCTCGCCCCCCGCCCTTCCTGGCCTCGCCTGGATCCTCGGGAGCTCGGTCGCCTCCGCCGTGACCATGTCCGGCGTGGTGGGGTACCTCGTGCTGCTCGAATACCGCGGCGAATCGCTTCCGCGGCCGGTCGCCGGCTACGCCCTCCGCGTCGTCGGGACGTTCGCCCTGATGGGAGCGGGCCTGTTCGTCTGGGTCGCCTACGGCACCGCGGCCCTGTTCGCCGTGGCGGTGGTCGCGCAGACGGCCGTGTTCTTCGGAGCCGTGGTCGTACCGGAGGCGTACGGCGCCGCCGCCCCCGAGACGACCCCTCCGGCCCCGGCGCCGGCATCGCGATCCGGGACGCTCGGCTGAGGTCCGGGGCGCGGCCGGATCCGCTCCGGTCGGGAACCTACGACGGCCGTCGTAAGCACCGGGGAGTCATGAGTCCGGGAAGCTCGGAGACAGCGCGGCTCCGGGCGGGGTCGCGACCGAGGTAGCCGTGGACACCACCGGGATCCTGCTCGGCCTCGTGGCGCTCGTCATGGCCGTGCCGACGGCCTACCTGGTCCGGCTCTCGGTCGAAGCGCGGACCCGCGCGCAGGCGTGGGTCACGCTGTTCCTGCTCGCCATGATGGGCGAGATGTGGGTGGGGGTCGCCCTGTACGCCCGCACGCCTTCGCCGGCGAGCGCGGTCGGCGGCCTGGCCGCTACCGGGGCGTTGATGGCGGCGACGGTCGCCGTGCTCTTCGCGGCCCTGATC
>DASYOF010000257.1:0-2479 GCA_036007995.1 Thermoplasmata archaeon | reverse complement strand
AGCCCGTCGTCTGGGGACGGGGTCCGCGGTACAGGGGCCACATGAAGGCCCGAGCGACGCTCAAACGGCTCTCCTCCATCACCATGGAAGACGGAGTGTTGATGCTCCGCGACGAGGCAGTTCGAGGCTTCCGGACCCAGGGTCTCGTCCCGGCACGGTGGGCGGGCGGGGCGAGGTTGCTCGGCGCTGGAGGCCGAGCGCGGGGCCGAGGGCCGTCACCGGACCTCGCCCGTCCCGTGGGTCGGAAGCCGCCTCGCCCGGATGGCAAAATGTCTCGCCGCCGGGCGGCTGTTCATCGAGCGGCGGATCCGAGTCAATCCTTCGGCGACCGGTCAAGCCGGCTCGGCATCGCACATAATCCTGGTCCGAAGCCGTGGCCCGGATCGAATCGCCGGGGAGCGTTCGCGAGCAAGGAGGCGCATCGGCCGCATCAGCTGAGGACAGGAATGTAGAACTCCCAAGTGTCGCCGAGCGGCCCCGTCGAGTTCAGACCTCCGAACAGGAGGAAGTTGCCCGAGTCCCAATTCCCGTACGATGCGGACGCATCGTAGCGCGCGTCGGGGGCTATTCCGGCCGTCAAGCGCGACCAGTTTCCGTTCCGGAACAGGAAGGTGAAGTTCGAGATCGTCGCTCCGGCTCGGCCACCGAACGCTACGAACGGCTGGCTGAGATGCGGCTGGTTGGCGCGGTGCAAGACCACATTGGGACCCACGGCGGCGACGCCCACCGGGGGGAGGTTTCTGGGGCTCGAAAAGGCGATCCGACTCCAAACGGCACCGGCCAGAATCCAGGTTTCGCGGAAGGACGCGGTGCGATTCTTCCCGCCGAAGAGCACGAGCTCCGAGCTGCCGACCCCGAGCTGGTGCCAGACCAGGGCGGCCGCCCATCGGCCGACCGGAGCGTGGCTTGTGGGTACCAAACTCCAGCCGTGGGCCACGGTGTAATTCCACGTGTCGTTGAACGAGCGGGTTCCGTCGGTTCCCCCGAACAGCACGGCGGTCCCCGGCGGGGCGAAGGTGATCGCCGACCCCCAACGGCCCGACGGGGCGACCGGAAGGATCGTGAGCTGCCGCCACGCCCCGTTCTGGAACAGCCACGTGTCGTCGAACACGGAGGTACCGTTCGTTCCTCCGAAGAGGAGCACGATTCCCGATTCCGCCATCTCCACCATCGAGGCGTTGTATCGGGCCGGGGGTGCGATCGAAAGAGACCCGGATAAATTGAACCAGAACCCATTCTCGAACTCCCAGGTGTCCCCAAGAGCCGCCCCGGCGACGTCTCGGCCACCGAACAGCACCGCCCCCGCGAGCGATGCTCCCGAGCGGGCGGAGGGACCGACATGGGAGTAGACCGTCAGCTCCGTCCAGGAACTCGCCCGAAAGCTCCACAGTTCCCGGTTTGGATACCCGACACGGAGAAGGACAGAGTGGGTTCCGGTGTCGAACGACGCGGCCGGTCCGTAAGATCCCGGGGGCGCCAAGGCTGGGGCGAGCGTCGTCCACCGGCCGCCCGAGAACGACCACGAATCGTTGAGGCTGGAGATCGGGCCGCTCCCGCCGAACAGCAAATCGAACCCGTCCGCGGGGTCGTCGACGAACACCATGTTGGACCGGGTTGCCGGGGCAGGCCCTGCCGACGCCGAGACGTTGGTCCAGTTCCCCCGGGCGAACGTCCAGGTCGCGTTCCAGCTTCGGCTGCCGCTCGTCCAACTGGACCAGAGGACCGCATAGTGGTCGAGGGAGTCGTACGCGAGGGCGGAGTCCCCCGCAGGTAGGGTCGGAGGTCCGGTGTATTTGGTGTAATGCGTGTCGTCGGTCCACTGCCCCCCCGCGAAGGACCAGGTGTGGTGGCCGGCATACAGGATGACCGCGCGGGAGGCCGGATCGTACACCATGTCGGACCCCGCCCCCGCGATGGGCGAGTGCCTCGGGAAGATCTCGGTCCACGCTCCCCCCGAGAAGGTCCACGTCGCGTTGGAGTTCATGCCCCCGAACAGAACCACGTATCCGTCCTTCGCGTCGAACGCCATCCCGGCACCGGTAACGACCGACGGGGACGGACTAAGGTCATGGGGTGTCCACGTCCTGTTCGCATATTCCCAGGTCGTGGACGGCTGGAACGGGTACGGCGACGGGACTCCGCCGCCGTAGGCCAACTCGTATCCGTCCGCCGAGTCGTACGTCATTGCGGACGAGTACGAGCTCGCCGGGTTCCCGTTCGGCCGAGTCCAGTTCCCGAAAAAGGTCGGGCTCGCGGTCGCACTCGGTGCTGCCAACGACGGTCCTGCGGAGTGCTCGGTGGGTCCCAGCGGCGGTCCCTCGCGGAGCGATGCGGGGGCTGACGTCTGCAGGCCGGAGGGAACGAGAAGGAGGAGGCAGACGAAGGTCACCGTCCCCGCGACGATCGGAATCCGTGCCGGCATTCGCGTTGGGCACGGTGGGTCGCGGGATAAGGTCGCCTCGAGCCGCTCAAATCGCAA
>DASYOF010000256.1:0-3712 GCA_036007995.1 Thermoplasmata archaeon | reverse complement strand
CGAGAGCGAGGCCGATCGCGCTCGTGACGAGCGTGCCGGCGACGAACGGGACCGCCCCGTACACCCCGTGGACAGGGTCCCAGATCGTCCCCCCGAGGAACCCCGGTCCGTACCGGACGATCGACGTCCAGGACGCCTCGGTCAGCGCCCCGAGAATGCCCAAGAACAGGATCAGCAGCCCGACGGCCAGACCTCCGGTGAGGGCGTGGAAGGCGCGGCTCAGGCGCAGGAGCAGGGTCCCGCGGCGGACGAGGTCGGGCCGCGAGACCCTCGGGGCAGACGTCGGTATCTCGGGCCCCTCCTCAGCCGCAGGCGGGGATGGCCGCCCCATTAAACGTCAGCGCGTGGAGCCCCGTCGCATCGATGGCGAGGACGTTCGACGGCAGGTTCACGTAGTAGAGCGACGCGGCGTCGGCCTGGCCGGGTCCGGTCACCCACGTGAGGAACTGTTGGATCGCCTGCGACTTCCCGACGCTCGGCTGGTAGCCGAGGTTGAGCGCCTCGTAGACGAACGCGTACGAGAAGGTCACGAGCGGGTAGTCGCCGGTGCCCTTCGAGTTCACGAGGCTGACGTTGTTCCAGTTGCCGGTCGCGGCCGGGAGCGTGATCTTGGCCGTGACGTTGGCGACCGCGCTCTCGGAATTCGCGAGGTTCGGCGTGATGTACACCCCGGCCGGGTTGAGGACCGACGCGTACTGGACCTGGTGGTTCAGCACGTCCGTCAGGTCCACGTACCCGAAGCTGTACGACTCCTTCAACACCTGCTTGTACACGCCCGAGTTCCCCGTCTCCCCGACTTCGTTCGCGATGTGCGGGAAGGCCACCGTGATCCCCTGTCCGACCGACGAGTTCCACTTCGGGCTGTCCTCCGACAGGAAGTTGGTCAGGACGTACGTCGTCCCGGCGGCATCGGCGCGGATGAGCGGGTAGATCGGTTCGCTGCCCGGGTGGAAGCCCGAGTTGTTGGCCGTGATGCGCGAGTCGTTCCAGTTGGTGATCAGACCGAGGTAGATGTCCGCGATCGTCGGACCCGAGAGCTTCAGCGGGGTCGTGACGCCCGGCAGGTTGTAGACGATGGCGAGCGCTCCCCCCGTGATGGGGAGCGTCAGGATCGGGCCCTTCATTTGCGACTGGGTCGTCGCGTTGATCGGGTTGTCGGTGGCCGCGATATCGACCTGGGCGTTCGAGAGCGAGGAGATGCCGGCGCCGGCCCCCGAGGCGCTGTAGGAGACCGTGTTCCCGTCCGCCCCGCTGTAGCCGCTCTGCCACGCGCTCATGATCGGCGTGATGAAGCTCGCGCCGGCGGCGAGGATCGTTTCACCGGTCGGGCACGCCCCCGGCGCGCCCGGCGACGACTTCTTCGCGAACCACCCCGCGCTGAACCCCACCAGCAAGACGATGACCACCACGGCGACCACCGCGACCGCCGCGTACAGCGGGGTCCGGCTCGCGCGTCGGCGCATCGTCGGTTCGTTGTTCGGCGGCGTGGGTTTCGGGTCGGTATTCGACGAATCGGCTGGTGTTCCGCTCATTTCTTCTTCTCCCTTCTCCGTTTCACCGGCGCGATCGACAGGGCGACTTCCCGGAACGCTCCCGGGGCGCCGGGTGGGCGCCCGGGCCGGTTTTGCCGTCGTTCGGTGGTGTCGGATTCATGCCGGCGCGGCCGAGCGGGGGGGGATATAAAGATGCTAATACGGAAGCAATCGACCTAAGGTAGGCGCGAGAATAGCGCTAGACTCGAATCAACATGCGCAATGAGAGGCCCATCGGGACGGCGTCCGGAGAAGTCCCGAGCGACGACCGGTGCGACTCGATTGGGGCGCAGCGCACGGGCCTTCCGGCGAAACCCGCGCGCGGAGTAACGTTTTTCCCTCCGTGCGACGGGTGGGGGACGATGGCAAACGCGCTCCCCCCGCCGGTCCATGGGTTCGTCGCCTGGATCGAGGGGATCCCGGGCTCCGGCAAGTCGACCCTCTCCCGCCAGGTCGGCCAGCGCCTCAAGGCGGCGGGGTACAAGGTCGAGATTCTCGACGGCGACGACGTCCGCGCCTTGATCTCCCCGGAGCTGGGCTACACGCGGAAGGACCGCGAGTTCCACGCCCGCCGGGTCAGCTACGTCGCGCGGATGCTCGCGCGGAACGGAGTGGCCGTGCTCGTCGCCATGATCACGCCGTACGAGACCTCCCGCCAGGCCGCGCGGGCGGTCGCGAGCGACCACTTCAGCGAGATCTGGTTGAGCTGTCCGGTCTCCGTCTGCCGGGCCCGCGATGCCAAGGGGCTGTACAAACGTTCGGGGAGCGGGCAGCTGAAGAAACTTACCGGCGTCGACGACCCGTTCGAGGAGCCCCTGAACCCGGACCTCGTCGTCGACACGTCGACCGGACCGCCCGAGGCCGGGACGAACGCCATCCTCGCCCACCTCGCGAAGCGCGGATTCCTGCCGATCCCCGTCGAGTGAACCGTCCGGTCCGGCCGCGTCCGGTCTCCTCGCGGGCTCGGTTCGCGGGCGCGCGGTCCGGACGCGCGACCGACCGCCCCACCTCGCGGAGCGTTCAAGTAGCGCGACCGCGCTCGGACCCCCCATGGCGGAGGACGATTCGCTCGGCCCGTTGATGAACGACCTCGAGACGTACCTGAATGGCCACCCGGAGCAGCCGTGGTGCGTGCACGAGATGTTCGACGCGGTCGGGTCGAAGCACCTCGGTGAGGACATGCTCGTCGAGACCCAGCGCGCCCTCAACCACCTCGCCCGGGCCGGCCGCGCCGAAAGCTCCGGCATGGTCGTCGAACGGTCCGAAGGGGTCTGCGACGACTGGTTCTACTGGTCGACGAAGGCCGGCCACGCCGAGCTCGGCCAGTTCGGGAAGCCCTGGCAGTTCCCGGCGCTCTCGGACCGGATCCAATCGCACTGCCGCCACCGCGTCTAGCGGGACCCGCCCGAGGTTTCCGAGGCGGGACGACTTGGTCGAGGCGACCTCGCGAGGCAGGGAGTGACGATGGCGACGACTCCTCGACCCGACCGGACCTGCGCCACCCGCACGTTGAAGCTCGCTCGTCACCTGCAGCGGAACCGGCCGGACATCGTTCCCGCGATCGAGCCGCTCGAGGGGTTCGCGACCGTGCTCGAGGGCACCGACCCGTCGATGAAGTTCCAGCTCCGGGACGCGCTCGCGCCCGGGACGCTCCCCGCCGTCGGGACGAAGGCCGTCGCGCCGCTGTTCAACGGCACCCTCGTGTTCGCCAACTTGACCATCGCCGCCGGGACGAAGCAGTACGCGGTCGCGTCGAACGACCTCACGACCGCGACGAAGTACGCCGGCCTCGCCGTCGGGCCGATCTCGCAGTATGCGGGACAGTACGGCCCGAATGCGCTCGCGATCCAACCCGCCAGCCCTCCCCTGACCGTCGCCGTGCCGAAGGGAGTGTACAACGACACGACGGTCCAGTCGTGGGTGAATCAGCTCGTCCAAGCGAACTCGCTCGCGGTCGAGTCCACGGCCATCGTGGTCCTCAACCCTGTCGGACCGCTGAACACGGACGCGGACGCGAGCCGGGGGGTGCTCGGCTACCATGGCAAGGCGTCGGTGCCGTACGCGTTCGTGAATCTCCTCGGCCCGGGCCTCGCGATCCCCGATCCCGACGACCTCTTCGCCCTCGCGCTCAGCCACGAGATCGCCGAGATGACGGTCGATCCGTCGGCCGACCTCGCGAA
>DASYOF010000255.1:0-2447 GCA_036007995.1 Thermoplasmata archaeon | reverse complement strand
CGCGTATGCCCACCGAGTGGCAGGAGGCCGGCACCGCGCTGGTCTTCCCGTCCGTCCACCGGAGCGAACGGGGCGACGACGCGCTCACGGTCCATCCGCTCGGGAATCCCGGCCCGAACTCCGACGTCGGGGGCCGGCCTCGCGTCCTCACCCCGACCGCCCCGCGATTGATGGCGGACGCCCTCCGAAGGTTGGCCGAGGGGGCGCCGTCCGTCGGTTGGCCGGCGAGTTACGAGGCGACGCATCATGGTCCGGAGTTGACGCACCCCGCGTTCTTCATCGAGGTCGGCGGCCACGACCCCGCTCACCCCCCGGCGAGCGCCGTGACGCTGATTGCCGACGTAGCGCGGAACCTGACGGAGGACGAGTCCGACCGGGTCGTGCTCGGGGTGGGCGGAGGGCACTACGCTCCGCACTTCACCGACCTCGCCCTCCGTCGAACGCTCGCGTTCGGCCACATCCTCGCCCGGCACGCGCTCGACGATCTTCCGACCGAGGTGGCGCGGGCGGCTTGGGCCGGGACGCCGGGGGCGTCCGGGACGGTATTCGCCCGGGCGGCGGACGCCGAACGGGCTATCGCCCGCGAGTGGGGACCGAGGTTCCGGGAGTCGGAGGCGCCGAAGCGCGCCGGTCGGCCTATTCCGTCGCCGACGAGCGACGTCGCTCGTTCCGCTGGTACATGATCGCGCCGGAGCGGTAGACGGCCTTCCCGAGCTTGACGTTCTGGATCGACGCGACGTGCGGCGCCCGCTCGGCGAGCATCATCGACTCGACGATCTGGCGGAATAGCGCGCTCTGGTTGATCTCGGGGTGGCGCTCGAGGAACGCGTTCTCCTCGCGCGTGATGGTGATGTTCTTCCGCAGCATCCCGGCGACGTCGGTTGCGCCACGGCGCGGACCCGGCATACCTCGGGCATTTCCGTGAGGTAGATATACGTATTGGTGCGGCGCCGCCCGAGGTTATACGGCCGCGTCCCGGACTAGCCCGAAGGCGCGGCCGGGCCGGCGACCACGGTGACGGCCCGTTCGGGGTCGTAGACCGGACCGGCGGCGTCCCGGATCGCTTTCGGGGTGATCGCCCGGATCGCGAGCGGCCAGTCGCGCCAGTGACGGTCGGGCAGACCGTGGTAGGCAACGTCCACCGCGAGCTCGTGCGCGTCCGCGGCGGTCTCCAGGGCGAGCGGGATCTCGCCGATCGCACTTTCCCGGATCCGGTCGAGTTCCGTCGTCGGGATCGGCCGCTCCGCGATCGCGCGAACTTCGGCCGCGACGAGGCGGACGACCTGGTCGGCCCGTTCGGGGCCGGTGCCCGCTTGGGCCGTCCAGTAGCCGCCCCACCGCATCGCGTCGAGGTCGCTCGAGGC
Organism: Thermoplasmata archaeon; assembly: GCA_036007995.1. GTDB lineage: Archaea > Thermoplasmatota > Thermoplasmata > Lutacidiplasmatales > UBA184 > Lutacidiplasma. The sequence goes on along the minus strand of DASYOF010000255.1, from coordinate 1,083 downwards.
GTGGTAGGCGAGCCCCTTCCGCTCCCGGACGTGCTGGAACAGACGGTTGAGCAGGCTCCGCCCCCCCAGAACCTCGTTCGCCAGGTAGAGCGCCGAGAACTCGGGGTCGGCCCGGGTCGTGGCGAGGCCGCCGATGCGAATCTCGGTCTGGGTGCGTCCCGCCATCGCCACCGACCGAGTGCGGGAAGGTCGGGGGGTGGCGTGCGGCGACGGTTCGACGCGGAGCGGACGATCGCGGGGGAAGCGGTCGAACGCCCGGCGGGCGAGCCGTTCGACCTCCGGCAACGAACGAACTGTCGTCAGGACGAGGAACCCGCCGGCGGCGGACGTCTGCTCTCGGTGGAAGCGCGCGATGTCGGTCCGGCGGATGGCGACGACCGACTTTCGCGACCCGAGCCCGGACGCTCGGTACGGGTGGCCGGTCGGGAACACGGCGTGCAGGAGCTCGCGCTCCGCCCGGTGCCCGGGCTGGGTCGCGTCGCGCAATTGCCGCTCCAGCACCTGCCTCCGGACCCGGTCGAGGTCGTCCGGGTCGAACCGGGGCCGTTGCACGATATCGGCGAGCAGTCCGAGGAGCGGCTCGAGCTCCGACGCCGGCCCGGAAACGGCAATCTCGTTCGATTCCGGCGCGCAGTGACGGTGGACCGAGCCCCCGAGACGGTCGAGCTCGCGGGCGAGGGCGACGCGGTCCCGCCGGCCGGCTGCGCTCGGGGCGAGGAGGCTCGCCAGCACCGCGGTTCCCTCGCGGCCGTGCGGGTCGTACGCCCATCCGGACGGGCCGACGTACGTGGCGGCGAACCCGGCGGACCCCGGTGGGGCCGGTTGGCGGACGACGGTCAGCCCGTCGGCTCGAGTGCCGCGGGCGACGATCAGCGGGTCGGTGCGGTCAGTTGTCATCGGGCTCTCCGGTCGGTTCGTAGCGGACCGCGACCCGCCGGCCCGTCGCGAAGATGGCGGCCGCCCGCGCGCGCACCGCTGGCCGGTCCACCCGGAGGATCTCCCGCAGAATGCGCGCCTCGAACCCGGGTCGGCCGAGCATGGCAAAGTAGCCGAGCCGGAAGCCGGATCGCGACGCTCCTTCGT
>DASYOF010000254.1:0-1727 GCA_036007995.1 Thermoplasmata archaeon | reverse complement strand
CACCAGACGCTCTCGATGTACGGCGCGCTCATCGTCAGGTACGGGTGGCGGTAATCGAGCCAGTAGCCGAGCCGCTCGCTCATCTCCTCCCAGACCGCCGCGACTTCGAGCGTGCTCGCGCGGCACTCGTCGCAGAACCGGCCGACGCCGTACGCCTCGATGTCGTGCTTCGACTTCAGCCCGTGCCGCTTCTCGATCTCGATCTCGACGGGAAGGCCGTGGCAGTCCCACCCGGCCATCGGTGAGACGATCCGGTCGCCGCGAAGACGATGGTAGCGGACATGGACGTCCTTCAGCGCCCGCGAGATCACGTGGCCGACGTGGGGCGCGCCGTTGGCCGTCGGCGGCCCTTCCGTGAACCGGAACACCGGCCCACCGGGGTGCCCCGCGAGCGTTCGCTCGGGGACGCCCGTCGTCCGCCAGTACGCCCGCACCCGGTCCGCGATGTCGTGGAACGGGAGGCCCGGGGCTCGCGGTTCGCCCTCCCCGGCGGCCATGGCCGAGGGTGCCACACCGGCCATAAATAGCGGTCGGCCCGGGGGCCGCCCCGCTTATCGGAAGAGGCCGGCCGGCGGGACCGAGATCGACGACGGTCCGATCCGGGCCGTCGGGTGCTGGCGGGTCACGCGACCCTCGTGCCGCGCGATGCGGGTCCCGGCCCCCGCGATGATCTGCGAGGCCCGGACGAATTCGACGTGGACGTCCTCGAGCTCGACCATGTCGGCGTCGATCCGCTCGACCTCGAGGGAGGGGGACGGTCCGAGGAATTTGCGACGGGATCGGACCCGGACGGTTTCGGCCCCGACGGAGCCGATCGTCGACGGGCCATCGAGGACGAGGTCGACCTCCTTCGCGCGGACCGCACGGTCGGACACGATCCGTCCTTCCCCCGCGAGGCGCGAGGCGGTGAGTCCGCCCGCGAGTTCGAGCGTCCCCCGGAACAGGACGGAGCGGTCGACGTCGACCGGCCCCTCGACCCGGAGCGTCCCGCGGACGTCGATGTCGCCCGCGTGGAGCGTCGCGCCGAAGCGGGCCGACCCGACGACCGCCAGCCGGTGGTTCGCGACCGAATCGCCGACCACGTCGAGCCGTCCGTCCACCTCGAGCTCGACCGCCCGCAACTTCCCGCCGACGGAGGCGGTTCCCTCGACCGTGACGGTGTCGGCGTCGACGCCGCCAGTGACCTTCGCGGTCCCGTGCACCGTCCACTCGGCGGCGGCGATCTCGGCGTGCCGCGCGACGCCCCGGTCCACGACCGAGCCCGTCCGGGGCGGCGCGGGGGCGGTCTTCGGAAGCGGTACGGCACGCGGAAGGGGAGGAAGGGTGGCGCTCGCCATCGGACTACGGCGAGCTCCGTTTCGGGGCGATCTTCAGTCGGCGGTGCTGGACCATGATGCACAGGTCTTCGTAGCAGACGATTCCGGCCGCCCGGGCCTTGGCCGCCGCGTCGGCGTTCGTCACGCCGAGCTGCATCCACACGGTGGGGACAGCCCGGGCGATCGATTCGTCGACCACCGGGCCGACCTGGTCGGACTTCCGGAAGACGTCGACGATGTCGATTCGTACGGTGGCGGAAACGCTGCGGAGGTCCGGAAACGACCGTTCGCCGAGCACCTCGGCGAACATCGGATTCACCGGGACCACGCGGTACCCGACCGATTGGAGGTACGCCGCGATCTGGTGGGAGTCCCGCTCGGGCTTGTCGGAGAGACCGACGACGGCGATCG
>DASYOF010000253.1:0-2905 GCA_036007995.1 Thermoplasmata archaeon | reverse complement strand
CGCTCGCCAGCATCTTCGGGGCCTTACTCCTGCTCCAGCCGGTCGCGGGGCACCGGGGCGCCCGCGCGGGCCCTCGGATCCACGAGGCGCTCCCCCGACCCGGGGCGGCCGATCCCGCCGGGGTCGCTCGACCGGCCGCGGACCGATAACCGGCCACAACGACGTGAAACTGACCGGCGGTCCGGTCGTCCCTCGCCGGGACCTACGGCACGTAGGTCAGCCACGACGCGTACTGCGGAGTCCGTCCCCGGATCGCGTCGTCGTAGCGCGCCTGCAGCCGCTTCGTGATGGGGTAGCTCCCCGTGCCGATCGGTCGTCCATCGACCTCGCGGATCGGGGTCAGGCCCGCCGCGGTGCCGGTGAACAACAGCTCGTCGGCGGTGAACAACTCTTCCCGGCTGAAGTCGTTCCGGCGGAACTCGAGCCCCTCGTCCCGGACGAACGTGATGACCGAGTCGCGGGTGACCCCGCGCAGGATCCCCGAACTCGCCGGCGGCGTGCTCACGACGCCGTGTTTCACTCGGAAGATATTCTCGCCCGGGCCCTCGGCGACGAGACCCTGGGAGTTCAGCAAGATCGCCTCGTCGTACCCGCCGTGGACCGCCTCCATCTTGGCCAGGGCCGAGTTCGCGTAGTTCGCGGCGCACTTCGCTTGCGGGGGCAGCGACCGCGCGTCGGAGCGGACCCAGCTCGAGACGGTCGCCCGCACCCCGTGCTGGACGCCGGCGTCGCCGAGGTACGCCCCCCACTCCCACATGCCGATCGCGACGCCGATCTCGCTCTCGGTCGGGTCGAGACCCATCTGCCCATACTTCGAGTAGGCGATGGGCCGGATGTACGCCTCGGGAACTCCGTTCGCATTCACGAGGTCGAGCGTCGCCTGGTGAAGCGCCGCCAGGTCGAACGGAAGGCGCATCCGGTAGATTCGGGCGCTTTCCAGGAATCGGGTCAGGTGGTCGTCGAGGCGGAACACGGCCGAGCCACGGTCGGTTCGGTGGCACCGGATCCCTTCGAACACCGCGTAGCCGTAGTGGAGGCCGTGGGTCAGGACGTGAATCTGGGCCGATTCCCAGGGGACGAGTCGACCGTCCATCCAGATCGAGCGAAGCGGGCGAAGCGCGACCATGCTCAGAAGTTCCCTACCGGACGAGTCCGCCGTGGGTCATGACGTGCGCACCGACCGACGATTCTCCGATGGCGGTTCGTCCCCTCACGTCCGTGTCGAATCCCGGGGTCGGGCCGATACCTTGGACCGGGGAGCCGAACCGGACTTGGCGGGCCGAGGCTTGGCCTCGGGACGAACGACGAGCACGGAGCAATTCGCGTGGTGGAGGACTCCGTCGCTCACGCTCCCGAGCAGGAGGCGGCTGGTGGTCGACAGTCCGCGCGCGCCGAGCACCACCACATCCGGGTGCACCTGATCGAGGAACGCGAGGATCTCATCGACGATCGCGCCCTCGCGAACGTCGGTCGTGACCGTCCGGATCCCCGCCGCTCGCGCCGAGTCGGCGGAGCGCTTCACCAGGGCGGCGAACTCGCGCCGGTCCTCGGCGAGAACCTCGAGAATCGCTCCTCCTTGGTCGGAGTAGACTCGGGGCGCCGGTACAACTCCGACGATCGCGAGGGGGGCGGAGGTCAGCTTCGCGAGTTCAACGGCCGAGGCGAACGCCCGTTCCGAAGGGGCGGATCCGTCGACGGCTACGGCAACCGAGCGAAATGCAACCATGCTCGCCGCGTACCCACGGCGACTTATCCGAGCTTCTCCCGCCCGTTCGTGGAAACCGGCTCCCTCTCGGACCGGGCCTACCGTTCGAGGCGATGTCAGCTTACGGAAGGGCCATCAGGCGCCAGGAACCGCGCTCGGGCGGGGAACCGATGGAATCCGCGGAGCGTCCATCCCCTCCGCAGGCCCTGCGAGTGGTCCCGATCTTGCGCATCTTTTCCGTGGAAAAGGCGCGGGAATTCCACCTCGACTACGCCGGCTTTCATCTCGATTGGGAGCAGCGGTCCAAAGCGAACGCGCCGCTCCACATGCAGGTATCGCGCGACGGCCTCGTGCTACACCTGACCGAGCACTATGGCGACGGCTCTCCCGGCGCGTGCTTCCACGTGGAGTACCGTGGGGTTGCGGCGCTCCACCACGAATTGAGTGGGAAGAAGTATCCCTACTGGCGGCCCGGCATCACCAAGACGTTTCGCGGGACTCCGCAGCTGAACCTCCTCGATCCCTTTGGCAACGAGCTCTGTCTCGGCGAGCCCGAATCCTCTCCCGCGCCAACGTCCAGACCCGACCGCCCCTGCGGGCCGCCGACGAGGTCCCGGCCGTAAGGGGCTCGGATACGGAACGAATCGGAAGTCCGCGCGCACCGATGCTCTCGGGCGACGGACCGACGATCGTCGGGGAGCGACGTACTCGCCTCCGATCCGGAGTCGGGTCCACGAACGTCCCCGCCGGTCCGCCGGGAACGGCGCTTCCCGATGGGGTGGTCTGGGCCATCGGGCCGGTCGTGATTGCCATTCGCCAGGTCGTCCCCGCACCGGGAGTCGATGCGCCGGTCCGACGTTGACTTACGGCCATGCGACGCCGAAGGCGACGGCGGTTTTGTCAAGTCCTCAATAATCGTGCCACACTAATAATTTGGGCTAGGTATATTAGGCGGCGCGCCTTCTCCCCCTCGATGGAGACCTTGCAGAAGCTGACCCGACGTCAGCTGGAGACCCTCCAGGCGATCCTCGCGAAGGAGACTCCGGAGCGGGGCGTCTCGCTGAAGCTGATCGCTTCGACGATGCATCTCACGGCCCCCTCGGCACTCGGCCATCTGACCCCGCTCGAGGAGCTAGGGCTCGTCGACCGGTATCGGGGCAAGAGCCGCCTGACGACGAAGGGTCGGGGTACACTCCTCGA
>DASYOF010000252.1:0-5295 GCA_036007995.1 Thermoplasmata archaeon | reverse complement strand
GGGGGGAAGAACGGCGTTCCCTTCAGGAGGTCGAGGGTCTCGAGGTTCCCGCCGAACAGCTCGCCCTCGAACGTCCGGGTGCCGTTCAGCCAACGCCACGGTTGGGACGGCTTCGTCGGATTGGTCTGGCCGAGGCTCGCGAGCTCCCCCCAGTCCCGGTACCCCTCGGAAAACGTCGGGAACCGTTCGTACCGGTGGCCCCGGACGCCGTCGACCAGCACCGCCCGAAGCTGGGCGCCGAACTCGGGCGGAAACGATCGCCATTGGGCGATCCCCGCCATCACGCTCGGGCCGTGGAAGGCGACGACCCCGTGCGTCCGCATCCAGGTCAGGATGGTCGTCGAATCGGAGTAGCCGACCACCACCTTCGGGTGGCGTCCCGGCAGCGTCGGGTCGAGGTGGGGGAGGACGCGCATCGAGTCGTCCCCGCCGATAGAGCACCAGATCCCCCGGATCTCGGGGTCCTCCAAGGCCGCGGTGAGGTCCCCGGCGCGCGCCTCGGGGTGGGCCGCGAGCCAGTCGGCGTCGGCCCGGGCGTTCGGCATCTCCCGGACGGTCAGCCCCAGCTCCTCCCGCAATACCGAGAGCCCGAGCTCGTAGATGGCGGGAAACCTCGACGGGCCGCCCCAGGAGGGGCTGACGATCGCGACGGTGTCGCCCCGGCGGAGCCGGCCGGGGGTCACCGGGGCCATCCGGGCTACCCGACCTCGGGTCGGCGTTCCGGCTCCGGAGGGGCCGGGCGCCGGGTCGTCGGCGGGAGCACCGGCCCGGCGACCATCGAACCGGGGAGCTCGCCCGGCTCCGGTGCCTCCGAGCTCGCGGCCGCGGCGACGAGCTGGAGCATCGGGCGGAACAGCGACTTCGCGGCCCGCTCCGGGTCGAGCGTGTACGCCCGTTCGTAGGCGGCGACCGCCTCCTCCTCCTCGCCGAGGCTGAGGAGGGAGAGCGCGAGGTCGATCCAGGAGCGCGCCTCCCGGGCGGTCTCCTTCTCCCCGACCTCGGTCAGGTGGGCGTCGCCGGATTCGGTCGACCGGAGCTGCTCCTCGAGGGGCCGCTCCCCAGTCTCCCGGGACAGGACGAGGGCGCGTTCGAACGCGGCGGAGGCGGCGTCCTCCTCCCCGCTCTCGGCGAGGGCGACGCCGAGGCGGTGCCACGCGACCAGATCTTCCGGGACTAGCGCGACCGCATGCCGGTAGGCGCTCGCCGCCTCGGGCCACTCCGACCGGAGCGACCGGGCGACCCCGAGATGGAACCACGCCTCCGCGTTCTGGGGGGCGAGCGCGATGGCGCGGGAGAGCGCCGATTCGGCCTCCGCGGCGCGCCCGAGGTGCGCCTGCGCCATGCCGAGGTACGACCAGGCCCGGGCGTTGAGCGGCTCGTCGCTCAGGACCTCATGGAAGGCCCGAGCGGCCTTCTCGTGCTCCTTCTGGAGGAGGTAGTGCACCCCCAGATCGAATCGCTGGCTCACGGCGAACCCGGCACGAGGCGGGACGGGGCCCCGGGGGAAAAAGCCTCTGGCCGCTCGGAAGGGTCGGTTTCGGCCCGTCCGTGCGCCGCCCTCGCGCGCCGCCGGCGGGATTAAATAGGGGCCCCGGCTCGGAAGGCCCGTAAGAACCCGAAGCTCTCGACACCGTCGAGCTCGCCCCGTCCGATTTTTCTGACGAGTTGAACTTGGCTTTGCCGTGGGCTTTGAGCTCGAACAAACGCGAAACGCGAAAGAGAGGAACGCCATGGAGAAGACCCTGACAAAAGTGCGAGACCTGACCCCGAGCTCGAAGCAAGTGAACGTCCACGCGAAAGTCGTGAACGTCGGCGACGCCAAGGAGGTCATGGGCAAGTACGGCGACCCCCGCAAGGTGGCGGAGGCCGTCATCGGCGACGACACGGCGACGATCACGCTCTCGCTCTGGAACGAGCAGATCGGCTCGATCGCGAAGGACGACGTGGTCCTGATCGACAACGGCTACGTCTCCCTCGTGCGCGGCCACATGCGCCTCAACGTCGGACGGTACGGCAACCTCACGAAGTCGACCGACCCGATCGGCGAGGTCAACAGCACGCTCGACATGAGCCAGCAGGAGTTCGAGTCCGAGCGCCGCTCCTACGGGGGCGGCGGCGGATACCGCGACCGCCAGGGCGGCGGCTACGGTAGCGGTGGCGGCGGCGGCGGTCGCTACGGCGGCGGCAGCGGTGGCGGCGGCGGCGGTGGCGGCGGCGGGGGCGGTGGCGGCGGTGGCCGCGAGCGCTCCGAGACGTACAAGCGCTACTAGACGCCCGTCGACGCGCGACCCAACCCAGACGGGGGCGAAAGCCCCCGTCGATCCAATTCCAATTTCTTAAGTACCGCCCGTTCCGTCGCTCGCGCGACATGGCCGACGACAAAGCTCGCGAGCTGAGCCTCTACGTCCAGAGCAAGAAGGTCATCACGAGCTTCTACCGGCCCGCCCCGATGTCCACCGAGGTCCGCTACGGCCCGGAGAGCGGCCTCACGGCCGACATGGCGCACCCGGCGCACCGCGGCGACCCGGACTCCTCGCGGGTCGGGGACGAGGCGTTCTTCCTTTCCGACGACCAGGCGCGCTGCGTGGCCCTCACCGAGGAGCTCGCGCTCAAGCGCGGGTTCACCGTGAAGGTCGTCGACGTCGCGAAGGTCGGCCGTCTGGAGCGGCTCGTCACCGAGCGGCTGCGCGGCGTGGCCACGTTCCCGGTCCTGATCGGCCCGGGCGACCAGCGGCTCGAGGGGGTCGAGGCGTTCACCGAGGAGCACCTCTGCGAGCTGATGCCCGCCGAGATGACCGCGCTGCGGGCGTTCACCTACCTGAAGGTCCGCGGGGGCGACCTCGACCGGATCCGCGACATCCTGCTCGGCTTCCAGGAGGTCCGGGAGATGCATCTCCTCACCGGCGACTGGGACGTCTTCGTGGTCCTCGAGTTCGACTCGAAGCTGCGGAACAAGCGCGCGGTCCTCGACTTCGTCACCGAGCGGATCCGCGGGATCCCCGAGGTCCTCGACACGAGCACGCTCGTGCCGGAGTTCTCGGTCACCAAGTTCCCGTTCTGAGCGGGCCGGCGGGCGGCGACCCCGCGACCTCCCACCGACGGGTGGACTCGACGGGCCCTTGCCCCGGTTCACGTCGAGTGGGACGGCCCAACCGTCAAGCCCCGACGAGCTACTCGACGCGCTCGACGGGGGGAGAGCCCTCGAGATCCCCGGCCGGCGAACCGGCGGCGCTCTCGGGGGTCCGCCGACCACGGTACGCGAGGTACACCACGACGGCGCCGACCACGAACCCGGCGACCGCGGCGAGAGCGACCACGACGAGCCCCCCCGCCGGCCCCGTTCCGAGGGGGCTCGGGTTCGCCGCGGCGGAGGTGACGTTCACGACGACGGAAGCGGTCGCCGGGTCCCCCCGGGCGTCGAGCGCGGAGACGGTGACGTTGTACGTGCCGACCGCCGTCGGGGTGCACGTCAGGGATGGGGCGGTCGACGACGTGCAGCCGGGGGGACGTCCGGACCAGGTGAATGTGGGCAGCCCCGCGCCCCCGCTGGCGGAGGCCGTGATCGTCGTCGTCGACCCGAGCACGAACGACGCCGGGCTCGCCGACTCCGAGGCCCGGAACGGGGCGTAGGTGTCAAACGACACGGACTGGCGGACCGTCTCGCCGAGCCGGTCGGTGACGGTGAAGTTCACCGTGTACGACCCGACGGTCGTGAACAGGTGCGTCGCGTTCGCCGTCAGGTCGACGGCGCCGTCGCCGAACGCCCAGGAGAACGAGTCCGGCGCAAGTCCTCCGGACACCATCGACACGAATCCGACCGACGCCGGCGCGATCGCGTAACTGGCGTTCGCCGAAGCGGTCGCCACGAGAGGGGCGACGACGGTGATGACTACCGATCCGACCACCCGGCCGCCACCGGCGTCGGTCGTGAGGACCTCGGCGACGTACCGGCCCGGCGTCGTGTACGTGTGCCCGACGTCCGCGCCGCTTGCGTTCGGCGAGCCATCGCCGAACGACCAGTCGAACGAGAACGGCGCGGTGCCGCCGTCCGCGGCGGCCGCCAGCGAGGCGGGGAACGGGGCGACCCCCGCCGGGTGGCTCGCCGAGGCCGCGACCACGAGCGAACTGACCACGGAGATGACGACGGAGGCGTTGGCGGTACGGCCGAGCGCATCGGTCGCCGTGACCACCGCATTGTAGAGGCCGGGAGCCAGGTACGCGTGGGACGCGCTGAGTCCGGAGACGGTGGGTGAGCCGTCGCCGAAGTTCCAGATCTCCGTGAACGGACCGTCGATCCCGACCGGGCTCGCCGTGAAGTTGACGAGCAGGGGGGCGTCGCCGCTCGCCCCGAGGGCCGGGGTGATGACGTCGACCCGGAGCGGGGCGGAGACCGTCACCACGACGCTGGCGCGGCTCGTCTGATGCGATCCGTCCCGGACCGTCAGGTTCGCGGTATAGTTTCCCGCATGCACAAACACGTGGGTCGGGTTCGGTCCGGATCCCGTGGTCCCGTCGCCGAACGCCCAGGAGTACGAGAACGGGCCGGCGCCACCGGTCGTGCTCCCGTTGAAGTTCACACGAAGCGGCGCCTCCCCGGACTGCGGGGTCGCGTTCACGCCGGCGACCAACGGTCCGGCGACGGTCAGCTCGAACGACGCGTTGACCCCGCGTCCGTCGGCGTCCCGACCCGTGAACGCCACCCGGTACGACCCGGCCGTCGCGTACGTATGCTGGACGGTCCCGGTCGTGCCGTTCGGAGAACCGTCGCCGAAGCTCCAGTTCAGCACGTACGGGGCGCTCCCGCCGGTCAGGTTCACGGTGAGGTTCAGCGGGACCGCGGCGGCGGCGATCGGACTGGATCGGGTCAGCGAGGCCGTGAGCGGGGCGACCGGGAACGTCCACGTGTCGCCGATGTACGCCTGCGACGTCTCCGCTCCCCCGAGGAGGACGATCAGCTTCTCGGTCGGGTCGTAGGCGACCGAAAAGCAGCAGCGGGCGAACGGGGCGGCCGTGAGGCTCCCGGTAAGGTTCGACCAGCTCCCGTGGGCGTAGGCCCAGGTGTTCGCGTAGAACGCGCAGATCCCGCCGGTGTCGTAGCCGCCGCCGAAGAGGATCATCGCGGAGTCGAGCGGGTCGTAGACGAGCCCGCCCCCTTGGGTCACAGGGCCCGGAGCACTAGTCGTGTTGTCCACCCTCCAGGCCGTTCCGTTGAAGGCGACCGTCGAGGAGGTACCCGTGCAGTTGGTCGAGGTGGAGGCGTAGCCGACGATCCCGCCGGTCTGTGGGTCCCATCCG
>DASYOF010000251.1:0-3374 GCA_036007995.1 Thermoplasmata archaeon | reverse complement strand
CCCCGTCGTGCCGAGGGTCTGGCCTAGGACGGCGGGGGCTGTGGGGCCCTCTAGGTAAAGGTACAACACGATCGCCCGAGGAGCCGGGAGTCGGAGAAGCGCGAGCAACTTTCGGTCGACCTCGGGGATCGGGCCTCCGATCTCGGGCACGACCGCCGGGTAGCAGCACTTGTACCCGCCCTGGAACTGGACGGTGATGATCCCGGCCCGCCCCATCCGATACAGGTGGTAGTCGAGCGTCCCGATCGGGATCCCGAGCCGTCGGCGGATCTCCCGCAGGTGGACGCCCGGGTACTGCTGGATGAACGAGAGGAGCCGTTCCGCCCACGGGGCCGGGGTCGGATCCGTCTCCATCCGCGACTCGGGCCGAGGGTCAGCGGAGGAGGGTGGCGACGAACAGGACAACGAGCAGCGCGGCCTCGAACACGGCGCTGACCAGCAGGAGGGTGGCGTCCCCCCAGCCGCCCTCGAACAGTCCGACGCCGACGACGACCCCCTGGACCGCGATCAGGAGGAATCCGAGGGCGACGAGCCCCATCCGGGGCGAGGGGAGCCTCCGGAAGGCGAGCAGCGCGAGGCCGGTCAGGACCGCGCCGAAGACCGCGATCCCGGCGAAGGCGACGTTGAGGAGCGGTCCGACGTCCATCTCGCCCGACGGACATCGGCCTTCCCATTTATACCGCCACGCCTCCGTCGGAGCGCGCGAATGAGCGGCGGACGCCTCCCCGACGACGGCGTCCCGCTCGTGGTGGACCACCTCGAAGTACGGTACGGCGCTCGGACCGCGGTCTCGTCCGTCGCCTTCCGCGTCGCCCCCGGGGAGATCTTCGGGCTCCTCGGGTCGAACGGCGCGGGAAAGACGAGCACGATCAAGTCGATCGTCGGCCTCGTGCCCCGGTCCGGGGGGTCGATCCGCGTGTTCGGACGTGACCCCGCGACGGACCCCGTCGGCGCCCGCGCCCGGATCGGCTACGTGCCGGAGTCGACGCTCCTCTACGACGCGCTCACGCCGCGCGAGTTCCTCGAGTACGTGAGCGGGGTCCGGGGCCTCGACCCCCGACGGGTCTCCGAGCGCGCGGCCGCGTTCGCGAAGGCGTTCCGGCTCGAGGAGGAGTTCGACACGCCGATCGTGGCGCTCTCGAACGGAACCCGGCAGAAGGTCGTCGTGGTCGCGGCGCTGCTCCACGAGCCCGGGCTCCTCCTGTTCGACGAGCCGTTCAACCACCTCGACCCGCGGTCGGTCCGGTTGCTGAAGGAGATCCTCCGCGAGTACGTCGCCGGCGGCCGGCGCGGGATCCTGTTCTCCACGCACACGACCGAGCTCGCCGAGCAGGTCTGCGACCGCGTCGCGATCGTCGACTCCGGCCGCCTCCTCGCCGAAGGGACGGTCCCCGAGCTCCGCGCCCAGGTCGTCGGGGGCGGCACCCTCGAGCAGATCTTCCTCCGGCTCACCGACGAGGAGGAGGGGATCCGGACCGCCGCCCACTCGGTCCGCTCCGACGCCGGATGAGCGCGCCGAAGGCGCGGTCCCTCTACCGGGCCGGCTGGAAGGAGCTGGTCTTCCAGGCGACGTACGCCGTGCGCTCCGGGAACCCGACGCCGGACGGCGACCCGGCGACCTTGTCGAAGCGCGCCCGTACGCGCGTCGCGATCAGCCAGGTCGCGGCGAGCACGTTCCTCGGACTGATCGTGCTCGGGGGGACGTCGCTCCTCAACCCGTCCCTCGAGTCGTTCCTCGCCCCCGCCGCCCTGCCGAAGGCGCTCTACATCACGGCGGTGCTCGGGGCGCTGTTCGTCGTCCAGCTCGGCCTCCTCTGGTGGCTCGGCCTCCAGTTCCTCCCGACGTTCCTCTCCTCGGCCATCGTTCCGGTCCTCCGGACGTTGCCGGTCGCCTCCGCCACCGTCGACCGGGTCGCGCTGCTCCTGCTCGTGCGGCTGTTCGACCTGCCCGCGTTGACGTGCCTCGTCGTCACGCCGCTCGCGGTCGGTTACGTCCTCGGCAACCCCTTGGCCGGGCTCGCGGTCGTCCCGGCCGAGGTCACGGTCGTGGTCCTCGCGATGGCGTTCGCCGTCGCCACGGGGCGGTTCTTCGTCCGGAACGTCCAGGGCTCGCCCGGCGGACACCGCGCGACCGCGCTCCGTTGGGCGTACCTCGTCGCCTGGGGGCTCCCCGCGTTCGCGCTCTTCGGGTTCGTCGCGATCGCCCCGAGATTCCTCGCGCTGCTCACCGGGCTCTCGACGGGAGGCCCTTCGAACGCCCTCGGCGCCCTCCTCTCGGTGTACCCGTTCGACTTCGCGGTGCTGCCCGCCCTCGCCGCCGATCCGGGTTCTTCGGCCGTCGCCATCCCCGGAGGCCCGCTCGGAGCGGTCGCGATCGCCGCGGTGTACCTGGCGCTCGTCGTCCTGGCCGGGCGGTGGCTCTTGTCGGCGCCCGGGCAGCTCGCGGTGCTCACGGCCCCGGGACGAACCCGGGGCGCCGAGGCGATCCCGGTCCGGGTCCGGGCCGCCCCGCTCGCGATCGTCGTGAAGGACTTCCGGCTCGCCTCGAGGACCCCCGCGTTCGCCTTCCTGATTCTGATCCCCCTCGGCGATGCGACCCTGCTCGGGCTCTACACCGCGTTCTCGCCGCTCGGCGTCGCCGACCCCGCGTCGCTCGCCGAGGCGGCCGTCGCGTCCGCCGCCCTGCTCGCAACCTTCTTTGGTCCGGCGTTTTTCGCCATCGAAGTGATGAGCTACTCCTACAGCCGGTCGCTGCCGCTGACGGGGCGGAGCCTGCTGGTGGGCAAGACGAGCCTCATCCTGTTCCTCTACGGTCTCGCGGCGTCGGTCGTCCTCCTGCTCACGCTGATCCGGTTCTTCCAGCCGCTCGAGTTCGGCGCGTTCCTCCTCGCGGAGATCCCCGCCGTCGCGGCGGCGGCCCTGTTCCAGCTCGGGATCCTGCTCGCGGTCGCCCGCCGCCGGGGGCTGCCGCTCGTCAACCTCTACACGGGCGCGTTCTGGCTGTTCGCGGTGAGCCTCCCGGGGCTGTTCGTCAGCGGCACACCGCTCGCCCTTTTCGTCCTCCTCGAACCGAGCGACGTCTGGCGGGCGCTCGGGATCATGGGGGCGTTCGCCCTCGCCGAGTTCGCGATCGTCGCGCCGGTCGTCCTCGGCCGCTTCGGGGGGAGCGCGACGTGACGCGAGAACCGCTCCCGACCCGCTTCGACCCGGCGACGGTGGAAGCGCGCTGGCAGGCCGAGTGGCGAAAGCATGAGGTCGCCAAGGCCCCGTCGAAGCCGACCGGCCGCACGTTCAGCCTGATCCTCCCCCCGCCGAACGTCACCGCCTTCCTCACGATCGGGCACATGATGGGCGACACCTGCATGGACGTCCTC
>DASYOF010000250.1:0-2092 GCA_036007995.1 Thermoplasmata archaeon | reverse complement strand
CGGTCGGCCACGCGCGCGGGAAGATGGTCCGCCCTCGGTCGGTCTTCGGGCCCCCAGAAGTAGACGAAGACGTCGGCCGCCTGCAGCGCCGCCCGTTCGGAGTTCGAGATCTTGGCCACCGCCTTCGACCGGCCCTGCCCGATCGCCGACCACCACGCCCCTTCGTCCTCGTAGATCACGAGCGGTTCGGCGCCGAGGCGTCGGGCTTCTTCGACGAACGCGGCGACGTACGGGAGCCCGTGGGTCCACGATTCGATGACGACGGATTCGCCCTTCCGCACCTTGAGGTTCTTGGCGAGCGTCGTGCGCGCGAGGAGCGATTCGGAGCGGCCCATGGCCCCGCAGTTCGGCACGGGTATTTGTGCCCGGTGCCGCGAACCGACGGCCGGCGGCCGGAGCCCGTCGCCGGGCGCAGGCTCATAGTCTGCGTCCTCATCGGGAACGCTGCCGGATGGTCGACACTTCGACGGCGATCTACACGATCCTCGGTGGCGCCAGCTCGGCGGCCGTCATCCTCGGGGCCGTGTTCGTCCTGTTCCAGCTGCGGCAGAACGCGAAGTTGCTCCAGGCGACGCTCAATCAGGCCCAGGCGACGTTCTCCCTCGCGGTCCTCCAGCGGATCACCGACGAATCGTTCCCGAGACGACGCGCCCGGATGTTCGTCATCATGCAGAAGTTCCGGGAGACCGATTGGAAGGACGCGTTCGAGTCGCCGGAGGACCTGGAGGTCCGGAACTTTGCCTACTTGTACGAGCTCCTCGGACAGATGGCGCGGCAGAAGGTCGTCGACCTCGAGATCGTTCTCGATTCGCTCCAATACATCGTCGTGCGCGATTGGCAGGTGTACGAGCCGCACACCGCGTTTCTGTCGAAGATGTACAACCTGGAGTACAACACCTACACGAATTTCAAGTGGCTCGCCGAGGAGGCCCGGCTGCACATGGAGCACCGCTCGGAGGAGCAGCGTGCCGGCGCATTCCGGGGCCTGGAGCACACCTCGCGCCCGACGTCGAGACCCCGAGCTCGGTCGTAGCGCCCGGCGGATTCGGCTGACGTCCGCTCGACGACCGTTCCCTCCGAATCCTACTTGTGGTCCGGCGGGTACCGGGCGGTGGGCCGCGCCCCGCGGGGGCCGGCGCATGAGGGAGAAGAGCAAACATGACCGTTGATTTTGAGCTGACGAAGGCCCCCGAGTACCGCGTGGCGTGCCTGCGAGCGAAGGGCCGCTGGAGCCCCAACATCTGCCGACCGGAGTTCGCGAAGTTGGTGGCGTGGGCCGGGAAGAACCACCTGAAGACCGGGAAATGGATCGTCCGCGAGTCCGCGATGGGAAAGTTCGAGGCGTGCCTCGAGGTTCGCGGGAAGGCCAAATCGAGCGGCGGGATCCGCCGCCGAACGTTCCCCGCGTCCGCGGTCGCCCGGGTCCGGTTCGACCCCGACGTGGTCTCCCCCCGAGTCGTGTACCACGGCCTGAACGACTGGTTGCGCTGGCGGAAGAAGGACGGCGAGGTGAAGTCCGTCCGGTCGTCCCGCGAGGTGTACTCGGGCGACCCGTGGACCGACAAGGCCGCGTGGAAGGGGACGACCGTCGAGTTCCTCGTGCGGCGGTAGGTCGCTGCCCGATCCGCCTCTCGACCCTGCGACCGACCGGCGACGCCCGCCCGTGACGGTGGACTCCGGGGTGGCCGAGGGCCGAGAGAGCCGCGGGGGGCCGGACCGGATTTCTCTCGGTCACCAGTTCGGGCCGGTTCGGAAGGGGCCGATCCTCCCGCCGCGTCCCCTCGAGTCGGTCCCGACGCGACCGACCGACTCCCGCGCCGTCCACCTCGTGGGGACGGCCGCCCCTCCGCGCTCGGAGACCGAGTGCGCCGAGCTCGTACGTCGGGCCGGCTGGGCCCTCGAGTCCGTTCGTCCGGGTCCGGACGGTCGCACCCACGTCGTCGCAGAGCGGGACGTCCGAATGGACCTCTCGGCGCTCCGCCGGAACCGACTCGTCCTGGCGGTCTGCACCGCCGAGTATGTCGCGGCGATCGTGCTCGGGTTCGTCTGGCCGGATCTCGGCTTTCCCGGGTGGGAGGGAGACGTCCTCATC
>DASYOF010000249.1:0-3842 GCA_036007995.1 Thermoplasmata archaeon | reverse complement strand
GAACGAGGTCGGGAGTCGACGGACGACCGACACCTCCTCCCAACCGGCGCCAACGCGTTCCTCCAGTCGGAACCCGCTGGCAACGACCATCCGTTCGATCGAGGCGGTGGACGCGGCGGGAGGCCGGACCCCGTGGCGCGTCTCCGCGGCGACGGACGGAGCCGGTGGATCCCGAGCTGCGCCGGTCGGTTGGGCCGGGTGGACGGCTCGCCAGAATCGGTGGTGCAGGGTCTTCGCGGACACCGTCGGATAGTACGAGACGACCAACGTTCCTCCCCGAGTGAGAACCCGTCGGACCTCTCGGAGCAGCTCGGGTGGCGTCGCCGACCGATGGAGGACGCGGACGAGCATCACGCAGGAGAACGAGGCGGTCCGGAACGGCAGGTGATGTCCATCCGCCGCCAGGAAGACCACCGAACGGTCGTCCGGCCGCGCGCGCCGGAGGTCCCGACATCGCGAAAGTCGGTTGTCGATCGCCACCGCCGGGCCTCCGCGCTCGAGCAGGTCGATCAACCGGCCCGTGCCAACGCCCACCTCCAGCGTCCGGCCGCTCGGAGCGGGCGCGAGCAGCCGCCCGAGGATCGAACGCTCGATTTGATCGGACGCCTGCGTCGTCCAGAGCGTTGGGTCGTCCGGCACTCGGTCCCGCTCCCCCGGCCGCCACCCGGGAATCGGCGAAAAGGTGAACCCTTCGTTCGGCGGTCGCGCGCGATGGTGAGCGCGACGCCCGACCCCCCCCGAACGCGGACCAACCGATCGCCCGGATCCCCGCGGCGCCGACGATGAAGATCTACTCCGAGCGACTCTTCCTGAAGTACCTGTTCTCCGACCATGGTGTCTGCCTCGGGATCGATATGAAGCACAGCTCGTACCTGTTCCTCGTCTCCAAGCGGGGGGTCCGGCTCCAGCGGCGGCCGGTCGGCGACAAGGTCGTCGAGAACCTCGACTACGAGATCCCGGACATCGTGCGGGCGCTCGAGGCAGAGCGGCCCCGGATGCGCGGCTGAGCCTCACCCGACCGGTTCGGTCCTCCGGTCCAGGACCCGCCAGCGGTCCGGATGCAGGAACCCCCGGAGGAACTTCGCGTAGAACACGGGCGTGTACAGGACATCCCGGGCCCGACCGCTGTTCATATGGATGAGCAGCACCACCGCGAACGCGTAGACGAGCTGGTACGCGCTCCACCCGGCGACGATCCGGGTGTTCGCGCCCTCCCATTCCGGCTTGTGGCCCCGATATCGCGACCGGTGTTCCATCGCGTCCAGGACGTACGCGACCCGTCGACGGTCGCGGCGGAGGGCCTCTTGGAGGTAGAATGTTTCCCGCGCGTTGACCTCGGGTGGGATCGCGACGTTCCGAGCCCAGGCGAGCGGCAGCAACGTGAGCCCCAGCGGGAGACCGTATCGGTACGAGTGGCCGACGGACATTCCGACCACGGCCCCGACGCCCGGTCGTCGACTCTGCTCGGCCGCCTCCCCGAAGAACGTCGGCGAGCGGACGATGACGTCGCTGTCCAAGAACAGCACCCAGGGCGTCTCCGCCAGGGAGAGCGCCATCGTCCGGGAGAATCCGAGCCCGACGCGCTCGGTGTGGATCTCCGCGCCCCACCGGGCGGCGATGTCGCGCGTCCCATCGGTGCTGTCGTGGTCGACCACGATGAGACGGTGCACCGGGACATAGGCCCTCACCGCGGACAAACACTCGTCGAGATCCCGAGCGGAATTGAACGTGCAGACCAGCACGTCGACCGGTCCCGCGAGGGGTTCGCCCGCCGGCGTGCGGCTCAGCCGTCCCACGGATGGGCAGAGCCGCCAACTATACGTGAGACTTCCGGCAGTTCCCGCCGGTCGCCGATGGATCCGATAGCGAGCAGCGACCGATTGGCGGTCCGCACGCCGACGGGGTGGGTCCCGCTCGGGTTCGTCCGGGACGGTTCGGTGGTGTTCCTGATCGCTCGCGAGCGCTCGGCACGCTGGCCCATCGAGGCCCTCCGAAGCGGGGTCGTCGACCTCCGGCTCCCGGACCGGGAGGTCCGGGGCCGAACGGCGCTGGTGACGGGTTCGGAGGAGCGGGCCCGGATTCTCGACCTGTTCCGGCGGTCGTACGGTCCGGAGAAATTCGCTCGCTGGTACGACCGACCCTCGCGGATCCTCCGGGTCGACCTCGACGCCGATAGCGGAACCGGGCTCGCCCCCGAACAACAGTATGCCTCGTGGCTCGAGTCGGAGTTCGATAACGTCGCCGACGACTACGACCACCACATCACGGGGAACCGGATGAACCAGCTCCTTCGCGACCGGTCGATCGTCGAGCTCCGCCGGGCGTTTGCCGGACGACGCCACCTGCTCGAGGTCGGATGTGGCTCGGGGATGGAGACCTTGCAGCTCCTCCGCGACGGGCACGAGATCACGGCGGTCGACATCTCCGAACGGATGCTGGTCGTTGTTCGAGCGAAGGCGACGCGCGACGGGATGGGGGAGCGACTCCGGACGGTGAAGTTGCGCGCGCGCGACCTGGCCGGTCTCGGCTCCGGGGCCGCCGAGCCCGCATTCGATGGCGCGTATTCGACGTACGGGGCCCTGAACTGCGAACCCGACCTGCATCCGGTGGCGGCGGGGTTCGACCGGCTCCTCGCCGGGGGGGCCCCGCTCGTGCTCGGGGTCTACAACCGGTGGTGTGCGTTCGAGCTGGTCGGGTACTCGCTCTCCGGTCAGGGGCGGCGGGCGCTGGGCCGACGGACGAACCCCGTGCGGGTGGGGTCGTCCCGCTTTTGCATCGACGTGTACGCCTACTCCGTCGGCGACATCGACCGGGCGTTCGGTCCCGCGTTCGAGCGGACGCGACTCGAGGGGGTTCCCGTGCTGCTTCCGCCCTCCGATCTCACCTCGTACGCCGAGCGGTTCGCCCGACACTTCGACCAGCTGGCGGCGCTCGACGCCCGGGCCGGACGCCGCTGGCCCTGGAACCACCTCGGCGACCACTTTCTCGCGACCTACCGCCGACGGCGATGGTCCGACGAACCGACCGGGACCGGAGCGAACTGACGGGGCGTGCGATGACGACGGTGGCTCCCCGGGCGGCGGAGCCCGGCGGCAACGGCGTGGGCCGACCGGCCCGGGCGGCCGAGATCCCGGACGACTTCCGTACGCTCGACTTCGGGAGGCTCTGGTTGGGGCGCGACCGCACGACGGAGGTCGAGGCGGCGCTCGTCCGCGCGGCCCTCGCACGATTTCCGGTCCGCCGCGTCGTCGAGCTCGGCACCGGCGAAGGGCGCCTGACGGCCACGGTCCGGGAGATCGCCGCCGAGTACGTGGGGGTCGATCAAAACTTCGAGTTCCTCAGGCGGCTCCGTCGGGGGGCGGATCGAGGCGCGACCACCCTCCTGGTCGAGGCCAACCTCTACCATCTGCCCTTCGTGGAGGGCGCCGTCACCGCGTCGTTGTTGGCCCGGGTGTACAACTTTCTCACCGAACCGGCGGCGGCGCTCGCCGAGATCCGACGAACGCTCGCGCCCGGCGGGGGCCTCGTGCTCTCGTGCCACGCCCGACCTTCCGTGATGACCTTCGCGGACGACGTTCGGGCCGCCCTGGACCCGCCCCGCGGAGTCCACCGCCCGTCGCTCACGTTTAGCCGGGCCGACGTGGTCCCGGCGATCCCCAGCCCCTTCCCGGCGTTCTCGCCGACCCGCAAGTTCCTGCGGCGGACGATCCGCGAGGCGGGCTTTCGGATCGACGGGACGCTGGGCAGCGGGTTCGAAGACTATCGATGGAGCCGCCGGCTGCCGGCCCGGCTCTTTCTCGCGGCGGGCGAGCGGCTCGGGCGCGCGCCGTGGTTCCCGCTCG
>DASYOF010000248.1:0-3009 GCA_036007995.1 Thermoplasmata archaeon | reverse complement strand
TACGACTTCTCCGGGTGCACGAGATTGACCAGTTCGACCTTGTTGAACTGGTGGACCCGGGCGATGCCCCGGGTCTCGACGCCGTGGCCGCCGGCCTCCCGCCGGAAGCACGGGGTGAACGCCATCAGCTTGAGCGGAAGGTCGGTGCCGAGCAGCACCTCGTCTCGGTAGAGATTCGTCACCGGGACCTCCGCCGTGGGGCAGAGCCAGAGCCCGTCGAGCGTCGTCTGGTAGGAGTCCTCGGCGAACTTCGGGAGCTGGCCGGTCCCGACCATCGAATCGCCCGAGATCAGGATCGGGGCGGTCACCTCCGTGTACCCCCGGCCCCGGTGGCTCTCCCGCATGAAGTTGATGAGCGCCATTTCGAGCCGAGCGCCGTCGCCGAGCAGGAAGTAGAACCCCTCGCCGGAGACCTTCGCGCCCCGCTCGGTGTCGATGATGTTGAGCTCGGGACCGATCTCGAAGTGGGGCTTCGGCTTCGCGACCGTGGCGACCGGGGACGGGGTCTCCCGGACCACGACGTTCTCGGTGCCGTCCTTGCCCACCGGCACGCTCGGGTGCGGGATCTGGGGAAGGAGGAGCAGCGTCGCGTCGCGCTTCGCCTCGAGCTCCTCGAGAGCGGTCTCCTTCGCGCCGATGGCGTCCCGGAGCTCCGCGAGCTCCCGTCCGGTCGCCTCGTCGTGGGAGCCGGCCCCGGCCTTCTTCGCGGCGGCGAGCGCTTGGCCGCGCTCGTTCCGCTTCGCGCGGAGCGTGTTGACCTCCGCGGCGAGGGCGCGGCATTCGCCGTCAAGCCGGACGAGTTCGTCGACGTCCGGGTACGGCTTGTTCCGGAGCTGGATGGCGCGCTTCAGATCCTCGGCGCGGGTGCGGATCGTTGTGAGCGTGGTCACGGGCCCTCGGGGTTTCCCCGAGGTTGGGTTCTGGGTATAAGGTCGATGCGGCCCGGGGCCGCGAAGCGGCTATCCCGACCCCGCCCCTCGAGGTGCCGGAGCGGAGGGTGACGAAGGCCCGGACGCTCGAGGAATTCGATTCGGGTGCCCCGGCGCCGGTGCCCGCCGCCCCGGTCCGCCCGGCCGCGTTGCCCGGAATCTGGCAGGTCGAGGACGGGTGGGTGCGCCACCCGATCCTCCGGCCGGCGACGATCCGCGCGCTCCCGTTCCAACTCGACATGGCCCGCATCGCCGTCGCCGACGACCTCCTCGTCGTGCTGCCGACCGGCCTCGGCAAGACCGTCATCGCGGCCTTGGCCGCGGCGGAGGTGCTCCGTCGGGGCTCCGGGAAAGTCCTCGTGCTCGCCCCCACCCGGCCCCTCGTTCTCCAGCACGCGGAGGCGTTCCGGACGTGGCTTCCTGGGATCCGGATCGCCCGGTTCACGGGCACCGTCCGTCGCCCGGTCCGCGAAGGTTCGTGGGACGCGGCGGAGATCGTGTTCTCGACGCCGGAGCTCGTCGACCATGATGCGACGGCCGGGCGGTACTCGCTCGCCGACGTCGGACTCATCGTCTTCGACGAGGCGCACCACGCCGTCGGGAACTACGCGTACGTCCCGGTCGCCACCCGCTTCCGGTCCGAGCGCCGGGAGGGGACCCGTCTGCTAGGCCTCACCGCGTCGCCCGGGGGCGCCCAGGCCCGGATCGACGAGGTCGTCGGCGTTCTCGGAGTCCGGCGGGTCGAGGCGCGGCACCGCGACGACGTCGGTGTCCGGGAATACGTCCAGCAGGTCGACGTCGAGTATCGCTGGGTCGACCTCCCCGTGGAGATCCGCTCGATCCAGGAGGGGCTCCGGGCGGCGAACCTCGCGGAAGGTCGCCTCCTCCAGAAGATGGGGTACCTCCGGACGAAGCCGCTCGCCTCGCTCTCGGTGAAGGACCTCATCGCCCTTCGGGGCGAGGTGTTCGCCCGACCGGGTCCGATGACCCGGAAGTTCGGGCCGCTGTTCCACCAGCTCATCCTGCTCCACCTTCACCACGCCCTCGAGCGGCTGGAGACGCAGGGAGTCGAGCCGTTCGTCCAGTACGTCGAACGGGTCGCCGCCAAGGAAAAGCCCGGACGGGGGGACAAGGCGTTCCTGAAGGTTCCCCAGCTCGTCCAGGCCCTCGCCGAAGCGAAGGCCATCCTCGCCACCGCCCACTCCACCTCGCACCCGAAGATCGACGCCCTCGTCAGCTTGATGGGGGAAGAGTTCGCGCGCCCGCGGGACCGGCCCCCGCGGATCCTCGTGTTCGCCCAATTCCGCGACACGATCCAGGGGATCCGGGCGGCGCTCGACGCGAACGGCTGGGCCGCGGGCCGGTTCGTCGGACAGTCGACGCGCGACGCCGACGATCCCGGGATGCGGCAGTCGGACCAGACGACGGTCCTCCGGGAGTTCCGCGAGGGGAAGTTCCCGATCCTCGTCGCTTCGAGCGTCGCCGAAGAAGGGCTCGATGTCCCCGACGTCGACCTCGTGGTCTTCTTCGAATCCGTCCCGAGCGAGATCCGGGCCATCCAGCGCCGCGGGAGGACCGGACGGAGCTCCCTCGGCCGGGTCGTCCTACTCCTCACCCGCGACACGCGCGACGTCAGCTACCAGAAGGCCGAGCACCGTCGCGAGGAGGCGATGGTCCGCATCGTCCGACGGCTCAGCCGCGACTCCCGTCGGGCTCGGGCCGCCGAAGCCGCGGGGGACCGGCCCGAGGAGGCCACCGTGGTCCCGGGGACCGCGGGGGAACCCCAACCACGCCGTCGCACGCCCGCCAAACCCTCGAGCGCGCGGGATAAATAGGCGGCACCGACTCGTTCCGCCGCGGGGGTCGCCGACGATGGACTGGTTGACGGTGCTGACGCAGGATTTCGGCCTCGTCGTGTTCACGGCGATCTCGGTCGTCCTGATCGTCTACCTCGCCTACTCGATGGCCCACCCCGAGAAGTTCTAGTTCGGGGGCCCCGCTCCGTGGTTGCCGCTCGAGCCTTCGCGCGCTCCGTCGGTCCGGGCTCCACGTTCTTCTTCCTGAGCGGCGTCGCCTTGAG
>DASYOF010000247.1:0-4259 GCA_036007995.1 Thermoplasmata archaeon | reverse complement strand
CCCGGCGACCTTGTTGTTCCACTCCTTGTAGAGGAAGTCGATCGCGTTCTTCAGCGCGCCCGAGGTGCTGTGGTTGTACTCCGGCGTGACAAAGACGAACGCGTCGAACGACCCGATCTTGGCGGCCCATTTCTTCGTGTGGGCCTGCGCGTACCGGCCCGCCGACGCCGGGATCGGTTCGTCGAGATGGGGGAGCTGGTACTCCTTCAGGTCGACGAGCTCGAACGAGGCGTCGGTGCGCTTTTTCGCGATCTCGAACACCCAGTTGGCGACCGGCTCGCCGAGGCGGCCGGGGCGGGTGCTGCCAAGGATGATGGCGACTTTCAGCGGCGGGGCGGTTCCGGGGGACGGTTCGGACGGCATGGACTCCGCCCCCTATCCGGCCCGAGGGGGTTTAAGACGAGAGTAACCCGAACGCTACGAGCCCACACGACCTTCAGGTCGCCGTCGTCGGAGGGCGCCCCGCCCTCCGGTCGGGCCGAATCGTCCGGTTACGGCCGGCTGGCGGCGGGGAGCTTCTCGAGCTTCCCCGTCCGTCCGAGGGAGATCTGCGGGCGGCCGCGGTAGTCGGAGACCCACGCTTCGATGAGCCGGATCCGGTCGCCTTCGGCCACGAGCTCGACCTCCGAGCCCCAGAGGACGAGCGAGATCTCGCCCGTGGCGTCCTTCAGCCGGCCGTTGCGGACCTTCTTCTTCCCGCCGTCGCGGGTGTCGATCTCTCGGGTCGGTTCGAGGCCGACGACCGTCCCCTCCAACGTGGCCATTCGCGACGGGCGCAGGTCGGTGATGAACGTGGCCGGCGGGGCGCTCTCGGGCATGCCGGGGGAGAGTCCGAGCGGCGGATAGGCGTTCCTTCCGGTCCGGATCCTGGCCCGAGCCAGACGTGAT
Organism: Thermoplasmata archaeon; assembly: GCA_036007995.1. GTDB lineage: Archaea > Thermoplasmatota > Thermoplasmata > Lutacidiplasmatales > UBA184 > Lutacidiplasma. Next base: position 3,371 of record DASYOF010000247.1, on the reverse strand, counting down.
ACCCGCAAGGTCCTGTTCGAGTCCGGGGGGACGGATGACCGCGGTTCGCCGTGCCTCGGTTCCCCGGCGTTTCGCGGCCCCGTCGGCCCCGTATTCCCGCCTGGGCGAGAGGGAGGTCCACGCCTGGCATCGCCGACTGCGAGCCGGGGTGTTTTGGTTTCGACGGACGAGCGGAATCCTCCCTCTGCCTCCCGGAATCGCCTCGCTTCGGGATTCGCTAGGTCGCGTTCGCGACGTTGACGCCGCCCTCCACGAGCTCGAACGGTGGACTCGCGAGGACGCGCCGCGGGGGCTGGGGTCGAAGGTCCGGAACGCGAGGCGAGCGCTTCGGACCGACTCCACCCGGCGCCGCGCCCGGCTCCGTCGATTCCTTCGGACCCACCCGAACGCCCCGTCCGCCTGGACCCCTCTGACCCCTCGACCCCGCACGGCGCTGCTGGAGCACGTCCGACGAGGGCTACTGACTCGCCTGCGGCGCGCCCAACGTCGAGCCCTCGACCGCCCATCCCGCCGCCGACTGCACCGGGTGCGGAAGCGGATCCGGGAGCTCGGGCTGCTGGCCGAGATGGCCGAAGCGCGCCCACCGAACGGGACACCGCGGCTGCGGGCCAATCTTCGCCGGCTGATGCAGGATCTCGGACGATCGAACGACCGAGCCGTACTGATCCGCTGGCTTCGCCGGCGGAGCGCCCGACCCGACGGCGGCGCCCTCGTCCGCGCCCTTCAAAGGAGTCAGCGGCGCGACTGCCGGGCGACCCTCCAGCGCCTCAGCCGGATTGAAGGGAGCGACTGGGCGAGTTGGACGGCGCTCCGCCTCCAGAAGTGACACGGCGGGGCGTGAACGTCGGCGGGAACCGATCGGCCGGGTCGATCGATTCAACCATCGCCCGGATTGGAAGACCGGGCCCCCAACGGCAGCAGCGACGTCGAGTCGACCGTGAATCGGATACGGTCGCGGAGCGCCGGCACCGGCGGCGCGCCGGACGTCGGGATCCTCAGCGTCACGATCAGCCCGTCGGAACCGACCTCGACCGTCACCCCGTGCGGGCTCGGTCGGGCACTTCGTACGGTCCCCGTCCACTCGGGATCCACCCCGGCGGCGGTTGGGAGCGTCGGACTTGCAAAGGCGACTCCCTCCGGGCCGGCTCGCTCCCGGAGCCACGCGCCGAGCGTGCCCGACGCGGCCCCTTCGAGGGCGGCCGGGTCGAACACGTTCTCGAACCCGACGAACCGGGCGGCGAACGGGTCGACCGGGGCGCGCAGGAGCGTCGTCGCATCGCACTGCTCGTGGACCTGGCCGGCGCGGAGGACGACGAACGAGTCGGCGACGGAGAACGCGAGCGCGGGGTCGTGCGTCACGACGATGATCGGAACTTGCTCGGCCTCGCGGAGCTCGTGGAGCACGACCCCGAGCTCGTTGCGCGCAAGGACGTCGAGCCCCTGCCAAGGCTCGTCCCACAGAATGAGGCCCGGGTCGGCGGCGAGCGCCCGCGCCAGGGCGACCCGCTGCTGCTCCCCGCCGCTCAACCTCGCGGGGCGCCGGTTGGCGAGCGGGGTGAGCCGGAACAGATCGAGCAGCTCCCGGGTCCGCGCGGCCGCGTTCGGTCGGTCGCGGATCTCCATCGGGTACCGGACGTTCCCGGCCACGGTCCGGTGGGGGAACAGGCCGAGGCCCTGCGGCACGTACCCGAGCCCGCGCTCCTCCGGGAGCGAGTGCGTAACGTCCTCCCCGTCCCGCAGGATCCGACCCCGCCGGACCGGCAGGAACCCGGCCAGGGTCCGCAGGAGGGTCGTCTTTCCCGAGCCCGACGACCCGAGCACCGCGACCGCGGTGCCGGGCGACGCGGTCAGCCCGACCGGCCCGAGGTGGAACCGGTCGAGGTCGGCCTCGACGCGTTCGACGACCCATTCGCGGCTCACGGTTCGAGCTCCCCCCGCCGCCACGGGACCCAGCCGGAGCGCTCGCCGAGCCGGACGAGCACGAACAGCGCGAAGGCGATCAGCAGGAAGAGCGAGCTCACGGCCGCCGCATCGGCGAGGTCGCCGTTCTGGAACAGGTCGTAGACGAGGACCGAGATCGTGGAGGTCACCGGTCCGTTGTACACGCCCCCCGGGTACACCGCGTAGGCGAGGACGAGGAGCCCACCGATCTCGCTGACCGCGCGGGCCCAGGAGAGCAGGAGGCCGGCGACGATGCCCCGGAGCGCGAGAGGGAACGTCACGGTCAGGAACGCGGTCGCGCTCCCGGCCCCGAGCGACCGGGCGGCCTCCAGGACCCGGCCGTCCACGGCCCGGAACGAGAGGTCGCTCGCGAGGACCGTGTACGGCGCGCTGACGAACACCATCACGAGGACCACCCCCCAGATCGTGTCGTAGACCGGAAACCCGATCGCCTGGGTGAACCGGTAGAGCGGCGCCCCCGGGATGACGAGGAAGAAGAGGCCGAGCCCGACGAGCAAGTGCGGGACCACGACCGGCAACGCGACCAGCGACTCGACGATCGCCCGTCCGGGGAACGGCCGACGCGCGAGGACGTAGCCGAGCGGGACCCCGAAGACGAGGGCCGCGAGGACCGCGATGCCCGAGGCGAAGAACGTCAGCCAGAGCGCGGAGCGCACCGCCGGGTTCCCGGCGGCCTCGAGGATCTTTCCGAACCTCGCGTAGGTCAGCAGCGCGACGATGGGGAGGACGAAGAGGAGGAGGAGCGACCCGGAGAGCACCGCCTGGACGACGGTCCACGCCGGCCCGATTCGGAAGGCGCGCCGGGCCGGCGCTCCGTCATCTCTCTGGCTCATGCGAGCAGCGCACTTGCCCAGCTGGGCATCAGGGTGACGTCCGGCGAGAGGCCCGACGGCACCGCGCTCGGGTTGTCGGCCCACCCGGGGACGATCGGGGTGAACGCGCCTCCGGACGACAGGATCGCTTCCCCCTGCGGGGACAGGAGAAGGTCGACGAACTCGGCGCCGAGGGTGGGGTTCGGGGCGTTCGACGGGACCGTCACCGCGAACAGGACCGGGGCGGCCACGACGGAGCTGAACCCGCCGGTGGACGCGACGATCGTCGTGGTGAGCTTCGCGTAGTCAGAGAGCGCGGTCGAATTGTTCGACTGCAGGCCGACGATCGGGTTGAAGCTGACGAACGTCAGGTGGTTCGCGACCGCGTACGACCGGTAGGTGATCAGGGCCGAAACGACCCCGGTGTTCACCAGCGTCGCCGCCTGGGACTCCTTTTCGAGCTTGGTGGTCGTGGAGCTTGGCACCGCTGGCGACGTCGAGCCGCCGCTATAGAACGTCGGATAGAACGCGCTCGAGCTCCCGTTGTAGATCATCCCCTGCAGCTCGAGGCTAAAGATCTCGTTGTAGCCGTTCGGG
>DASYOF010000246.1:0-3237 GCA_036007995.1 Thermoplasmata archaeon | reverse complement strand
CGTGAGGGTAACCGGATCCACCATCGAACGAGCTCAGACCGGTACCGACACGACGCCCGACGTCCGCCTCCGCATCCAGCCGCAGGTTAGGAACCTTTCGTCGCGCGGTCTGCCGGGCGATAAGCCCGGGGCGGGGACGCTCCCGGAAGGGTCCGGCCCGCGCGGGAGCCGGTGGGCGTACCTCGGTCCTAGATGCCGATGACGGAGTGGGCGACGATGAGCGCGATGAACAGGATCGAGATCGTGTTCACGACCTTGATGAGCGGGTTGATCGCGGGGCCCGCGGTGTCCTTCGTCGCGTCGCCGACGGTATCCCCCACGACGGCCGCCTTGTGCGCATCGGAGTGCTTCCCACCGTAGTGACCCGTCTCGATGTACTTCTTCGCGTTGTCCCACGCGCCGCCGCCGGTGGTCATCGTGAGCGCGAGGGGGAAGCCGGAGAGGATGACCCCGAGGAGGAGGCCCGCGAGGGCGGTCGGGCCGAGCAGGAATCCGACCGCGAGCGGGGTCACGACCCCGATCGCCGCCGGCACGGCGAGCTGCCGGAGGGCGGTGTCGGTCACGATCGCGACGCAGCGGCCGTACTCGGGCTTTCCCGTCCCTTCGAGGATCCCGGCGATCTCCTTGAACTGTCGGCGGACCTCGAAGACGATCGCCTGGGCGGCGACGCCCACCGCGTTCATCAGGAACGAGGTGAAGAAGAACGGCAGGATCGCGCCGATGATCAGCCCGGAGACGACGAGCGGGTTGTCGATCGTCAGCTTGCCGGTGAACGTCGTCCACGGGATTCCCGCCTGGTTGGCCGCCGCGAACGTGTAGGCGGCGAACAACGCCAGCGCCGCGAGGACCGCGGAACCGATCGCGTACCCCTTCGTGACCGCCTTCGTCGTGTTGCCGACCGCGTCCAACGGGTCGGTCACGGCCCGGGCTTCCGCCGGGAGCTTCGCCATCTCGGCGATCCCGCCCGCGTTGTCGGTGATCGGTCCGAAGGCGTCGATCGAGATGATCATCCCGGTCACGGCGAGCATGCTCGCCGCGGCGAGGCCGATCCCGTAGAGACCGAGCTCGCTGTTGATCGGGTTGCCCCAGCCGTTCCACCCGACCGAGGCGTACGCGGCCAGGGTGCCCGCGACGATGACGAGGCCGGGGATCCACGCCGACTCGAGCCCCACGGAGAGCCCCGTGATGACGGTCGGGCCGGCCCCCGCCTGAGCGGACTCGGCGATCCGGTGCACCGGGCTGTAGCTGGAGGAGGTGTAGTAGTCGGTCGTGAGGACGATGAGGATCATGACGATCAGGCCGATCGCGGTCGCCACGAAGACGCCCGTGCTCGAGCCCATGAACTCGACGTCGAGGAAGTAGAGGCCGATCAGCCCGACCCCCGTCGTCGCCGCGAGCCCCTGGTAGAGCGCGCCCATGATCGTGCCGCCGGTTCGCATCCGGACGAAGAACGTCCCGACGATCGTCGCGACGATCGCCCAGGCGGAGACCAGGAGCGGGTAGAGGATCGCCCGTGGGAACGCGGTCGTCACGCTCGGGATGAGGTACGCGAGCAGCATCGCCGAGACCGCGGTGACGACGTACGTCTCGAACAGGTCCGCCGCCATCCCGGCGCAGTCCCCGACGTTGTCGCCCACGTTGTCCGCGATGACCGCCGGGTTCCGCGGGTCGTCCTCCGGGATCCCCGCCTCGACCTTCCCGACGAGGTCCGCGCCGACGTCGGCGCCTTTCGTGTAGATGCCGCCGCCGACCCGGGCGAACAGGCTCATCAGCGAGGCGCCGAAGAGGAGCCCGACCATGTTGAGGACGTTGCCACCGAACAGCGCGTAGAATCCCACGAGCTCGAGCAGCGCGAGACCCGCGACCGAGAGGCCGGTCACGCTGCCACCGCGGAACGCATAGGCCATCGTGGCGCCGAGCTTGCCCCCGCGCGCGTGGTTGGCCGTCCGGACGTTCGCCCGGACGCTGACGAGCATCCCGACGGCGCCGGCGAGCGCCGAACCCGCGGCGCCCGCGAGGAAGCCGACCGCGAGCTTCGGGCCGTCGCCGGTGATGCCGAACGCGAAGGCGATGAGGACGGCGACGACGGCGCCCACGGCGAACACCGCCAGGTACTCCCGGCGGAGGAACGCGATCGCGCCCTCGCGGATCGCGGCGGCGATCGCCTTCATCTCGTCGGTCCCTTCCGGCTCCCGGAGCAGGAGCATCGTCTGGATGCCGGCGTAGGCGAGGGCGAGCAGCGAGGCGAGAACGATCACGAGTTCGAGCTGGGCCGTAGAGAACGTCATCGAAACCCTCGGTGCGGATTGGGGCCCGTTCACGCGGGTGCCTATTAAAGCGTTCCCGCGGTTTTGCCGGCGCGTCCCCGCCGACGGAGTCGCGCGCCGCTCCAGACGGACGATTCTATAAGGGGCCAGCCGTAAAGCCGGCGGGATGCAATCGACGGGTTCCCGGGACCTGGTCACGGGGCGCCGGACCCGGGTCGTGTGTCCCCGGTGCGGCCAGGCGATCGAACTCTCCCGCCTGCGCGCCCATCTTCGGGAGCAACATCAGACGACGAGCAGCGAGCTCGATTCCACGTTCCTCCGCGCCCGCCGGGAGGCCCGGCGCGCCGCCCGGTTCGTCCGCCGGTAGGTTCGGGTCACGGGTCGAACGACCGGGCGCGGACCGCCTCGGTCATCCGATGAAGGGCGTCGTCCTCGGAGAGCGACTTCTGCCCCTTCTCCCCGCGGACCCGCAACGCGACCGTGTGGGCCTCGATCTCCTGGTCGCCGAGCACGATCAGGTAGGGGATCCGGTCCATCTCCGACTCCCGGACCCGTTTCGAGAGCGTGTCGGACGCGCCGGTCCGTTCGGCCCGGAGCCCCGCGTGCCGGAGCCGGTCGGCGAGGGCGGTGGCCGCGGGCTCGTGCCGGTCGGCGAGGGGGAGCACCCGGACCTGGAGCGGGCTCAGCCAGGGGGGCAGGCGGCCGTTGCAGTGCTCGAGGAGGACCCCGAAGAACCGCTCCCAGCTCCCGAGGATCGTGCGGTGGATGACCACCGGTCGGTGGAGATGCCCGTCCGCCCCCTGGTACTGGAGGTCGAAGCGCGCCGGCATCTGGTAGTCCAGCTGGATCGTCCCCGTCTGCCATGGGCGGCCGAGGCTGTCCTTCAGGTGGATGTCGATCTTCGGGGCGTAGAACGCCCCCTCCCCCGGCGAGGTCCGGTACTCGATGCCGGAGGCTTTCAGGACCTTCT
>DASYOF010000245.1:0-4434 GCA_036007995.1 Thermoplasmata archaeon | reverse complement strand
GTCGTCGCTGCGGAACACGCCCGCGGCCGAGATCCCGGCGTACATCCGCTTCGGGCGGGTCGGGTCGATCAGGATGGTGTGGAGGCACATGCCGCCCGCCCCCGGATTCCACTTCGGGCGGGTCGAGTGCTCGTTCAGGCCGTTCAGCGGGGCCCAGCTCGCGCCCCGGTCGTCGGAGCGGAACAGCATCCCCGGGTCCGCGCCCAGGAACAGCGACCCCGGCTCGTTCTCCGGGCCCGGGGTCAGATGCCAGAGGTTGACGATCGGGCCGGCTTCGGAGCCGCCCATCTCGTTCTTCGCCCGGTCCTTGAGGAGCGCCATCATCGGCGGCGCGACCTCGGTCCACTTGACGCCGCCGTTCGAGGAGCGGAACACCCGCGGCCCAAACCAGCCGGAGTTGACGAGCGCGTAGACGTACTTCGGGTCCCGCGGGTCCGCGACGACATCGAACACGTCGCCGCCCGCGTGGTACGGCCCCTTGACCGTCCACTTGCGGCGCTTCGCGTCGCTGGTCAGCCCGTACGCCCCTTTCCGCGTTCCCACCCAGACCGCCACCTTGCCCTTCGCCATGTTGCGTTACCCTCCTTGGATCGAATGCAGAATGTCCACCGTGTCGCTCGCCGCAAGCGGCGTCGCGAGGCCGGTCCGCCGGTCGAGCTCGTCGCCGTTGACGAACACCTTCACGTACCGCCGGAGCGCCCCGGTCTCGTCCCGGAGGCGGAACCGGACCTTCGGATAGTTCGCCTCGAGCTCCTCGATCATCGCGCGGACGGTCGGGGCCGAGGTCGTCAGCGCCCGTCGGGGCACGAACTCCTTGAGCATCGCGTCGAGTCGCACGGCCACCATCGGCCCGGCGGGGAAGCCGGCGGTGTCGATAAAGGCAGTTGGCGGGGTCACGAAACGGGCCGGGTGAACGGGGCCGGGGCGGGCAGGGCGCCGGTCGTCACCGCCACGAGCCCGTGGGACGATTGGGCGTACAGATAGTGGCCGTTCGGGAGGTTCCGCCAGTCGGTCCGGGTGCTGTCGAACGGTTCGCTGCCGACGACGAGCTGCTTCGCGTCGGTAAGGTACGCCATCTGGTAGTACGGCCGGGTCCGGTCGAGGAGGCCCGTCCCGTGCTCCCCGAGGTACTGGCAGAACGCCCACAGCTCGTTCGGGCCGCGGGAGAAGACGACGTTGAGGCCGGAGTACGGTCCCCCGACCGGCGAGCCGTTCTCCCGCCACACGCGAACCAGGTCCTTGACGACCCCGTCGAACGCCTGCACCGGGTCCGGGGCGGTCTCGAGGTGGCGGATGAGCAGCCAGAACAGCACCTCGCTGTCGTTCACCCCGCGGACCATCGCCTCGTACTCCCCGAGCAGCGCGCGGGTCTGCCGGGGAAACGGGATCATGCCGTTGTGGGCGAACATCGTGCTCTCGTAGGCGAACGGCTGCGAATTTTCAAGCGCGATCAGCCGCTCCTTCGGGAGCCCCATCGGGTTGCTCGCCTTCCGAAGGTGGGCGATCGCGAGCGGGCCGTGGGCGGAGCGCGCGGCGCGCCGGAACCGCTCGACCTCCGACGGGCTGGACGCGCCGCCGATCCCGCGTTCGAGGTGGATGCCGCGTCGGTCGTTGAACCAGCCGACCCCCCACCCGTCGGTCTGCGCCTCCTCGTCGGTGACGTTCGACTGGTTCAGGAGGCACCGGTCGGTCCCGAGCAGCCACGGCTCCGCCGGGGTGACCCCGTTCCCGAGCAGCCCGAACAGTCGGCACATCGGACGCGCCGCCGACCGCGACCCCGATAGATAAGCCTCCCACGGACGAGGTGGCGCCGGCGCCATCGACCCCGGCAATGCTTTTACGCGGTCCGCGCGCTGATTCTAGCGGAGTCCACGATGGTCGCGGTCGAAGTCACCCCGGCGGCGGAGGAGCAGGTCCGCAAGATCATGCAACGCCAGGGGAAGGACGGCCAGGCGCTCCGCCTCTACGTCCAGGGCGGCGGCTGCTCGGGGCTCACCTACGGGATGTCGTTCGACCACCAGGAGACGGGCGACGAGGTCGCGTTCCGCCACGACGACGTGACGGTCGTCGTCGACCGCGCCAGCGCCCCCCTCCTCGAGGGGCTCAAGGTCGATTACCTCCTCGGCCTCGAGCAGTCCGGGTTCAAGATCTTCAACCCGAACGCGAAAGAGACGTGTTCCTGCGGGAAGTCGTTCTCCGCGTGATCCCGCCGCCGGCGGGAGCGACCCCGCCCGCCTAGCGTTCCAGATGGGGGCGAGGGACCACGTACATCGAGCTCCTCGCCGGCGTCACGATCTCGGGCTGGAGCGAATCGACCGCCTGCAGGACCCCGGGCTCCTCCTCCTCGAGGAGGAGCTCCTCGGACAACGACAGCTCGGCGCTCGGTAGGCCGTCGATGGTCAGGACGACCAACGCGAGCGCTCCCGCGAGGAGCACCCCGGCGGAAGCGGCCGAGAGCAGGTCGTTGTCGAAGGTCGTCGCGATTTGGACGCCTTCGATCACGGTGAACACGACGAACGAGCCGATGACCATGCTAAGGTAGACGAGGAACCGCTGGGCCCGCGCCGGATCGGCCACGACATGCGCCAGACCCCGGACCAGCCCGCCCTTCCGCGCCCACAACGCGGCGTTCGCGATCCCCACCGTCACCATGGCGATCGCCGAGGCGATGAGAGCGATTCCGAGCACGTCGAGCACGTTCGTCATGGGGGAGCCTGGCGACAGTTCTTGGCCGGACGGGGGAGATATACGTCGGGTCAACCGAGCTTGACGTGTTTAGGGCTGCGCGAATCACGTCAGAGAAAAGGTTGCCCTCCGGGGCCTCCCCTCAGCGGGCTCCTCAGCTGACTTGGCAGCGAGGAGGCCCCCAACGCCTATGCACAACCGTGGCTCGACCGAATCATGCGCGCGTCTGGGACTGGGCCGCAGTTGCGCTCGACATGGAGCCGGGGTCGATCTGCGGGCTTGGTCAGCAGAACCGCGGGCCGCATGCTTACTGGAGCGGCTGGATCTACCTTCGTCATTGCTCTCTTGATCTTTCCCGGGACTGCGTCTGCCAGCAGCAGCGGCCAAACCCTTGGTCCGCCGTTTATCGGCGGAGTTGCCTACCTCTCAAACTCCACTAGCACTTCCACTTGCGGCGGACACGCTACCGTTCCGATAGCGCCCTCGTTCAACAATACGTCAGGCCACCTCGCAATGCGGCTCGCTGCGAATGCGACAAGTCCCGCCCCGACCTGTCCCGGCCGTCGACAGGGCGAGTTGGGCTACGCCCAAGGTGATGTGGCGTTCTACAGTCATACGTTCACGGTCGCTAAGAGCGGCCTAAAGATCGTCCGAGCCAACTGGGTCCTCAGCTTTCACTTGAAGCTGAACGTCTCGGGTTCGTTCAACTCTTCGAGCTACTGCTGGGCATGCGGGTTCGCTAGCATCCAGATAGATTGGAATCTGGATGACCTCACGACAGGCGGTTCGTACTCCTTCCCGGGGTCGTATCTCAATCAGACCTCCTTTTACAACACGAACGTATCGCTGAATCAGAGCTACCTCACGCGTCTGTCCTTGCCAATATCTGTCCCCATGACGAAGGGGGATTCTTACCGATTTGACTTCGAATTCGTCGCGATCGTGCAAGTGCAGGTGAACTATGCAAACCCGACGGTCCCTCTGGATCGGGACTCGGCAGTACTGAGTATCGGGGACTCGACGAGCACGCGGCTCGCCTCGGTGGTCATTCGATAGGTTCGAATCTATTCACGCCCTCCCGGTATCGGGAAGCCCACTGATAGGCCGACGCGAGCCACCCCCCCTCCGTCGACCCCTCCTCAGGTGTGGCGTGTCACGAGAGGAGGTCCGCGACTGGAGCTCCGGAGTGTACACCCCATCAGAATGAGGCGATACTAGCCGGGAGGACCGCCTTGCAATCCCTGGGCCGGATTCGGAACTGAAGCAGCTCGTGAGCCTTCCAGCTGAACCAGGACGCCGAGCAGTTCTGCCTCAAACGACGGACCGAACTCAGCGACGGCGGACCAATAGTTCCACCGATAACCGGCGACATCAAACTGGCGTACCGTTCCAGATTTTGCGATGATCATGCCCGGCTTTCCTAGCGCATGCGCGTAGCCGAGTTCGTAATATGAATTCGGCCTCGCGTTGGTGAGGTCGGCCACAACGAATCGTGAGCCCGCAATCGCCCCGAAAATCGCGTTCGTAATCAGATCGGTATGCCGGAGTTCGTCCGCCCTGGCGACCGCGAAACCGTGAGCCCTCAATTTGGGCTTGACCACGCCGTGATAGATGGCGTCTACCTCGCTATCGCCTATTGCCGTCACCATAAATACGGACTTTTGCCCGAGACTCGCGGCGGCAAGGCGACGGGCGTTCTTGTAGGCTCCAGATTCAATGAGAATGTAGGCCGCGTCTAGCGCCTCGGCT
>DASYOF010000244.1:0-2398 GCA_036007995.1 Thermoplasmata archaeon | reverse complement strand
GCGGCGCCGCCCGGAAGAGGACGACGACCAGGCCGAGGAACAGGAGCGGGTTGAGGATGAGGGAGTAGAGGACGTTCGGCCGGACATCCTCGAAACCCTGGAAGATCGAGATGATCAGCGAGCCGATGATGGCGCACCCGACGGCGACGCTGAACACTTCGAGCGTCTGCGCGAGCGCCGGATCCTGGTAGAACGCCCCGATGAAGAACCCCGCGAGGGCCATCCCGGCGGTGAAGCACGCGGCCGACCCGACGAGCACCCGGGAGGCGCTGCGGACGATTGTCCGTCGTTCGTTGTCGCTCGGCGCGAACGGCAGGCTCCGGGCGATCGCCTGCGGGAGGCCGAGCGTGCCGATCGAGGCGAGCAAGCCGGCGAGGGCGACCGCGTAGGCGAACGCGTTCCAGTCGCTGAACGACAGGGTCCGGACGAGGACGACCCGGATCGCGAACGTCGCCGCGACGTAGACGAGCGTCCCGACGAGCATCAGCAGCGTGCCGCGGGTGACGGTGTGGAGACCGTCCCGGGTCGACCGCCCTGGCCCGTCCACGTGAGTACCAATGCCGACGGGGAGGCCGGGGGAGAAAAGAGTACTGGAGCAAAAGAATCGGGTTAAAGACCCCGAATCCCCCATCGTCGGGCGTGAGCATTCCGGGGCCGGGGTTCGGCGCGTGGGCCCTCGCGCTCCTCGTCTTCGCCGCCGCCTCGGCGATCGTCGGGGGCGCCGTGCGCACCGCCGCGCTCCGGTGGGTCCGGTCCTGGCGGTCGCTCGGCCCGGTCGAGCGGCTCGTTCTCGACCTCTACCTCGGCGGGGCGGTCGTGTACGCGGTCGCGTTGCCCCCGCTCGGTCTCTTCGGCGTGGCGACGTTTCCGGTCCTCCTCGCGCTTGCCGTCGCGTACTTGCTGGTCCGGGCGTATCGGCTCGGCCGCCGCGCCAGTGGTGAGGCGGTCGTCGCCGCGGCGCGGCGCTACCTGAGCCCGGGTCCGACCATCGCGCTCCTGGCCGCGGGGGCGCTCGGGGTCTTCGAGCTCGCGCTCGCGATCGGGGTGCCGACCGGGAACACCTACGACGCGAGCCAGCTCGCCACGTACACGGCCCTGCTCCTGACCCAGCATTCGGTCCCGACCAGCCTCGCCGGCGTCGGCCTCTCGATCCCGGTCGCCTACCCCCAGGGGGGGTCCGTCTGGATGGGCACCGCCCAGCTCCTCTTCGCCCTCCCGCCGGCGCGGACGGCCGTGCTGGTCACGCCGCTCTTCCTCGCCCTCGCTCCGCTCGGGGCGTACACCCTCGGGGACCGGTGGATGGGCGGAGAGCACGCCGGCGCGACCCTCGCCGTCGCGTTCGCGGTGCTCACCACCTGGACCCGGGTGCAGGTCTCGGGCAGCTACGACTTCGTCCTCGCGTTCCCGCTGACGCTCCTCCTCATCGCCCTCTCCCGAGCGTGGTGCGGACCCGATCCGCTGACGTGGAAGGACGCCGCCGCGTTCGGCCTCGTGGCCGGGTACGCCGCCGCCCTGAGCCCGGTCGGGATCGGGTGGTGGTTCCTCGCCCTTCCGTTCGTCGCGGGGGCGGTGGCCGCCGGTCGATGGTTCGGTGACGTCCGGCGGTGGTTCGGCCGGTACGTGCTCGCTCTCGCGATGGCGGCGGTGCCGATCGCCCCTTCGCTGGGGACGGTCGCCTCCGGCGTAGGCCATCTCGGGTTCGCGGGCGAGGAACCGGTCGTCGGTCGTCTCGCGCCGGTGGGGCTGACCGGCTCCCAGATCGCCGGTTACGTCGACCCGTTCGTGTTCGGCCCCTCCAACCAGTGGCTCTCCCCCTTTCCGGTCGTGCGCGACGAGATCGCGATTCTGCTCGTCGTCGGGTTGCTCCTGCTGGCGCTCCGCCCCTCGTACGCCGGGGATTGGAGCCCCTTCGCCGGGCTCGCGTTCGGCGGCGTCGTCTCCGCCGCCGCCTGGTTCGGGGTCGAGTGGCTGGCCGGTCAGGGGGTCTCGCCGTTCCGGGGGATCGCCCCGATCACGAACGGAGCGGAGCTGTCGGAGATGTTGTTCACCGTGTACGCGCTGGTCGCGATGGTCCCTCTCCTCGTTCTTGTGGATCGGTGGGCGAGAGCTCGGCCCGTGGAGGCGGCCCGGTCGCGGCGGTGGAGCCTGCCGGCGGGGGGGCCGCCGTCCGCGACCGTCGCGATCGCCGTGGTCGGACTCCTCCTCGCGCCCGGGGTCGCCGCAAGCGCGACCGAGATGCCGAACGACCTCGCCACCCTCTACCGGTCGTTCGGGAACGTCAGCGCCGACGATTTCGCGCTGTTCGCCTGGGCCTCACGCCACCTCCCCGACGGCGCGCGCGTCCTCGTCGCCCCCGGGAGCGCCGCCCAGTTCCTCACCGCGTACGACCCGTCGCTCC
>DASYOF010000243.1:0-1551 GCA_036007995.1 Thermoplasmata archaeon | reverse complement strand
CCCCGGAGTACGCCCAGGTGTCGTTGAGGTAGTCGCTGGCGCCGAGGCCGCCGAACATGACGACCTCGCCGTCCGCCACGTCATCGACCTGGTTCTGGTCGTCCCGCCCGCCGGGGGCGACCGCCGGGGTGAGCATCGTCCAGTGGCCGGCGTGGAACGACCACGTGTCGTTGGTGTACTCCGTAGACGGCCCGCCGCCCTCGTTCCCGCCAAAAAGGATCACGGTCGAAGTGGTCGAATCGTACGACATCGACCCCCAGAACGCGCCGGGCGGAGTCGTCGAGTTCGTGACGTTCGTCCACGTCCCGCCCGCATACGTCCAGGTGTCGGTCTCGAAGCTCCCATGGGCTTCGTTCCCGCCGAACAGCACGACCTCGTGGTCGGCCGGGTCATCGGCGAGGAAGAACCCGAACCGGGCGGCCGGGGCGTGGACGGTGGTGCGGTTGGTCCAGTGCCCGCCGAGGAACGACCAGGTGTCGTTGTAGTATTGGTACGGGCCGCCGGTGGTGAGCTCGCCCCCGAACAGGAGGACGTAGCCATCGGTGGAATCGTACACCATCCCGGCGCTGACGCGGGGCGGCGGCGAAGTCGTCGACTCGCCCGTGATGTTCGTCCACTCCGGGGTCGACGACGCCGGGTGAGGTGCGAGTTTCATCGACGAGGAGGAGGAGGCGACCGAGCCCAGCTCGACCGATCGGCTCGGCCCCCCTCGAGCGAGTTGCGGGCTGAGGGCGCCCGTTCCGGCGAGCACGAGCACGACGACGCCGGCGACCGCCGCCCAATGCAGGATGCGGGGGCGCCGGCCAGCCATCGGGGTGCGGGACCGCCTCGGGGTACTTAGAGCCGGTCGAACGGTCCCACCACGAACGAGACCACGGACGGGGGCAACCTTCAGCCCATCCCGACAATCCGTCCGTCGGGCGTGACGTCGATCCGGTCGGCCAGCGGCCGCTTGGGGAGGCCGGGCATGGTTTCGATCTCGCCGAGGTAGACGACCGTGAATCCCGCCCCCGCCGAGCGTTCGACGCGGCGCACCGAGACCCGGTAGCCGCTCGGGCGGCCTAGGCGCCGGGGGTCGTCGGAGATCGAGAGCTGGGTCTTCGCCACGCAGATCGGCACGGTCCCCTCGCCGACCCGAACGAGGTCCTCGAGCTGCCCCCGTGCCGGCTCCGACCAGTCGGCCCCGTCGCCGCCGTAGACGGTGCGAACCAGCACGTCGAGGGCGGCCGGAACCGTGGCGTCCGCCGGATAGAGCGGGGCGCTGTGACCGCCGGTTCGAGCCACCTCGACCGCGCGGTCCGCGACCTCCGCGGCCCCGGCGGCGCCGTCGGCGAACGCGGTCGATTCGGCGAACGCCACTCCCTCGGAAGCGGCGGCGTCGCGCACGACCGCCACCTCGTCGGGGGAGTCGTCGGGAAACCGGTTCAGCACGACGACCGGGGGAACTCCGTACGCGCGCAGGTTCGCGAGGTGCGCCTGGAGGTTCACGATCCCGCGGGTCACGGCCCCCACGTCGGGCGTCGCGAGCTGCTCCTCCGCCACGCCGCCTTG
>DASYOF010000242.1:0-6171 GCA_036007995.1 Thermoplasmata archaeon | reverse complement strand
GCCCCGGGCTCGCCGTGCGGGTGGCCGGGCCGATCACGAAGGAGCGCGTCGCGACGGTCCGGGTCGCGAACGCGATCGTCGAGGAGGAGGTCGACGCCGCGATCGCGGCGGGCACGCTCCCGCGCCCGTGGCAATACTTCGCGGTCCTATTGCCGGTGCGCACGGTCGGCGTGATGGGCGACAACCGGGTCTACGGCGAAGCGGTCAGCGTCCGGGTCGTGCAGAGCAACGACGCGATGACCGCGACCGCCGTCGACCTCCCGGTCGAGCTCCGGCGGAGGATCGCCGAACGGATCACTCGGACCCTGTCGGGAAGCGTGACGAGGGTCCTCTACGACATCACCGACAAGCCGCCGGCGACGATCGAGTGGGAGTAGCCCCCGCTCCCGCGCGAAGAGCCTATCCGCCCGAGAGATTCCGCCGACCGGAGCCGCCCGATGACCTCCGCCCCCGCGAAGCGCCGCACGATCACGATCCCCGAGGACGTCGCGCAGGGGATCGACGCCCGAATCCGCGGCACGGGGTTCGCGACGGCCGACGCGTTCGTCGAGTTCGTGCTCGCGAAGCTGCTCGAAACCACCGGGGAGATCCCGTTCAGCGCCGAGGACGAACGGCGGCTGAAGGAGCGGCTCCGCTCGCTCGGCTACATCGACTGAATCGACCGGAACCCCCCGCCAACCCTATGGCGGGAGCGACGCCTTCCGGCGACATGCTCCACTGCCCGTTCTGCGGCGCGGACGAGACCGACCGCCTCGACCTCGAGGGGAAGCGATTCGTCGTGTTCGCCTGCATGTTCACCCCCCAGGTCGATCCCGCCCGGTCCGACGAGGAGGTCGCCGCCGAGCTTTCGCGCGCCCATCCGGGCGGCGCGACCCCGTACTTCCGGGGCATGTGCGACCGCCTCCACCTCTACGTCACGGTGGGGGAGGGGGGCCGGCGTCTGACGGCGTCGGACCCTCCGACGGCCCCTTCGCCCGACTCCGCTGGTGGCGGAGCCGGATGACGTAGAGCCCGGCGAGGATCACGCCGAAGGCGACCTGCGAGCCTGGCACGTAGACGAACGCGACCGGGACGGTCGCCGCAAAGGCGATCGTCAGGAACACGGCCCGGATCTTCTGCTGCTCGATCTCGTCGGAGCTCATCCGCCGGTCGACGAGCCGGTGGTGGTCGGTCGCGTAGTACACGATCGCGCAGAGCAGCCCGCCGACCACCGCCTGGGCGCCGCCGTAGAGCTCGTTCGCGGCGGCGGTGTTCGAGAACGTGCTCCGGACCCCGAGGATGAACGGGGTGACCGCGATCCCGAGGAGGAACAGCTGGTTCAGCCAGAGCAGGCGGGAGTCGTACCGCTTGATGAATCCGAAGATCGAATGGTGGATCGACCACCAGACGCTGATGATGACGAACGCGAGGACGTAGGCGAAGAACTGGCCCGACTCGTTCCGGAGCTGGTTCCAGAGCGTCGGCGAGTAGCCGGGATTGTTGAACGACCCCGTCGAGTTCGTGGTCGCCCCGACGCAGTGCGCCTGGCTGACGAGGCACGTCGCGCTCGGGACGACGAGGCTGAGGACGAGGAGCGTCATCGCGAACGCGAAGATCCCGTCGGTGAGCGAGAGGATGCGGCCGGTGTCGGAGAGCGCCTCCTCCTTTGCGGTCTTCCCCATCGGCAGCGCCGAGCTCGTCCGGCACCGCCGACGAGAACGGGGTTCATGAACCGGCGGTCTACCGGAGCGCCGCGGCCGGAGCGGGGGGCGAACCGGGCGGGCCGGCTTGGAGCCGGGCCTCGTACTCGAGGTAGACCCCGACGGTCCGTCCGACGAGCAGCCCCGTCGAGAAGGCGAACAGCGCGTCCACCACCGCGACCACCAGGAGGGCATGGCCACTGAGGGGGGTCGTGCCGGGGGGGGTGCCCGCGAACGGATTCACGCCGAGGACCACGAGGTCGAGCGTGAGCCGGACGACGAACAGGACGAGGTAGACGACCGGAATCAGGACGCCGAGCCGGTACGTCCATTCGCCGTTCTTCCACTCCATCACCACCTGCCGTCGGACCCACTGGGACGCGATGGCGGCCGCGACGAGGAGGACGACGACGTCGACCCCGTACGTCCAGATCGGGAGCTGGCTGAACGACAGCAGGAGGGTGAAGGCGAGCAGCGCCACGAACAGCGCCGTGATTGCGAACATCCTCGCCGGACGCACCGGCGCTCCGCGGACCATCCCGATGACCCGCCGCACGAGGATCAGCACGATCACGGCGACGATCACGATCGAGGTCGCGTCGCTGCCCGAGAACGTCGGGGTCGTCATCGTTCCGGTCGACTCCTACGGGGCGCCCGCGCGCGCCGAGTCGACGACCGCGTCGATCTCCACCTCGACGAGGAGGCGGGGGTCGACGAGGCGGGAGACGCCGACCATCGTGGACGCCGGCGGCGCCTCGCGGAACACCTCGCGGTGGGCACGGCCGATCTCTTCCCAGTCGTCGATCTTCGTGACGAACCAGCGGGTCCGGACCACGTCCTCGACCTGGCCCCCGAGGGAGCCGAGCGCGCGGACCGCCTTCGTCAGCGCGAACCGGGCCTGGTCGTAGCTGCTCGTCCCCCCGACGACCTCCCCGGCGTCGTCGACCGCGGTGGTGCCGGAGACGTAGATCGCGTCGCCCGCCCGGATCGCGCGGACGTACCCGACCTTCGACTCCCAGCGGGTCCCGTCGCGGTACCGCACGCGCGTCATGTCGGGACGGCGACCTGCGCGACCTTCGCGAGCGCCGCGTCGGTCGAGACGAGGTGCCGGGGCAGTCCGAGCTCCTCCGCGGAGGCCCCGAGGGCGAGGCCGACGAGCTGGGGGAGATGGAACACCGGCATCGCGAGCTCGTGGCCCGCCTCGTGCTCGGCCTTGTTCTGGAAGCTGTCGAGCGAGATGTGGCAGAGCGGGCACGGCGTCGCCATCGCGTCGGCGCCGTGCGCCTTCGCATCGTCGATCTGGCGGGCGGCGATCCGGTTCGCCGTCGGCTCCTTGACGAAGAGGATCGGGAACCCGCAGCACATCACCCGGCCCCGGTAGAGGACCGGCGTCGCCCCGAGCGCGGCGATCAGGTCCTCGAACGAGTGCGGCTCTTCCGCGCTCTCGGAGCGCATCTCCGCCTGGGGGCGGAGGAGGTGGCAGCCGTAGAACGCCCCGACCTTCAGGCCGGTCAGGGGCCGCACGACGCGCTTCTTCAGCGCGTCCGCGCCGACCTGGTCGGTCAGGATCGAGAGGAGGTGGGTGACCTTCGTCTTGCCCGCGTACCGGATCCCGAGCGGGGCGAGCACCGAGTCGACCTTCGACTTCACCGCCGGCTCCTCGAGCCGCCGGTTGGCGAGCGTCAGCATCCCCTGGCACGTCGAGCAGATCGTCATCAGGTCGAGGCCGGCGGTTTCGGCGAGCGCGAGATTGCGCGCGTTCAGGGCGACGTTCAGCACGGAGTTCGCCTCGTCGATGAACCCCGAGCCGCAGCAGGAGAACTTCGGGAACTCGACGAGGTCGATGCCGAGGTGCCGGCAGACCCAGCGGGTCGCCATGTCGAGCTCCTTGCCCGACTCCTGGGCGACGCAGCCGGGGTAGTACGCGAACTTCATCGGTCGCCCTCCGGGTCGAGGGCGCGGTAGATCGCCTGGACCTCCTCGACCCCCTCGATCGGGTGGGGCTTCTTCAGCAGCTCCGGCTTCTTCCGGGCGATCTTGACCCCCTGGGGCGCCTGGCGGAGGAGGTCCATCACGCCGTACGTCTGCCGGACGAGCTTGAACTCGTTCAGGACGCCCGCCTCGGCGATGTTGTCCTTGAACCCGACGGCGTGCCGGCTCCCGTGCTCCGAGGTCCCGGCGGCCGCGATCGCGAGCTCCTTCAGGTCGCGGATCCGCTCCGACGGTCGAACGTCCTTCGGGCACGCCTCGGTGCAGAGATGGCAGCGGAGGCAGAGCCAGAGGCCGTCCGGCTGGATCCGGACGAGCCGGTTCTTCGTGTCCTTGTCCCGCGGGTCGACGACGAACCGGTACAGTTTGGCGAGCGCCATCGGCCCGGGGAACTCCGGGTCGGCCTCGACCGCCGGGCACGCGGAGTAGCACGCGGCGCAGGCGATGCACCGCGGCGTCTCCTTGAACATCTCGACCTGCTCCGGGGTCATCGGGTTCTCCTTCCCGACCGGCATCGGGTCCGTCGGGTCGGTCTTCAGGTGCGGCTCGATGCGGTGATACCGGTCCCAGAACGGCTTCTGGTCGACCACGAGGTCGCGGACGACCTGCTGGTTGCGCATCGGCTCGATCACGATCTTGCCGTGCTTCGCGAGCTCCGGGCCGACCTGGGTCTGGCAGGCGAGGCGGCTCTTCGAGTTGATCACCATCGCGCACGACCCGCAAATCGCGCTCCGGCACGAGTAGCGGAGCGTGAGGGACGGGTCGGACTCGGTGCGGATCTTCAGCAGCGCGCTGAGGATGGGCGTGTGCGGGGCGAGGTCGAGCGTGAACCGGTCGTAGCGGGGCGCCTTGTCCTTCGCCGGGTCGAACCGGTACACCTCGAACGGCGTCGGCACCGTGGTCGCCGCCATCAGTACACCCGCTCCTTCGGCTCCCACCGTGTGAACGCCACCGGCGCGTAGGAGAGGACCGGGCCTTCCCGTCCGCGAGTCGCGAGCGTGTGGCGCATCCAGTTCGCGTCGTCCCGCTTCGGGAAGTCGATCCGCGAGTGGGCCCCGCGGCTCTCGGTCCGCGGGATGGCGCCCGCGACGATCACTTCGGCGAGGTCGAGCATGTTGCCGGTCTCGAGCGCGTCGGTCAAATTGAGGTTGTAGGAGCGGGAGGTGTCCACGACGCGAACGTGCTCGTACCGCGCCTTGAGGGCGCGGATCTCCGCGAGCGCCTCGGTGAGCTCTTCCGGCCGCCGGAAGACGCCCACCTTCTGGTCCATCGTCGCCTGCATCGCGATCCGGAGGTGCTGGGGCTCCTCGCCGACCGTCCGGGACGACATCTTGCCGACCCGGGTCTCCTCGGCCTCGACGTCGGCCGCGAGGACCTCGGGAAGCCCGGTCTTCTTCGCGTGCTCCGCGGCCGCGATCCCGGCCTGTTTTCCGAACACGAGGGTCTCGAGGAGCGAGTTCCCGCCAAGGCGGTTCGCGCCGTGGATGGAGACGCAGGCGGCCTCCCCGGCGGCGAACAGCCCCGGGACGTTCGTCTCGCCGCGGATGTTCGTCCCGATGCCGCCCATCATGTAGTGCTGGGCCGGCATGACCGGGATCGGCTGGGTGACCGGGTCGACGCCGGCGAACGTCCGGCAGAAGTCGCAGATCTCCTGGAGGCGGGACTCGATCTTCTCCTTGCCGAGGTGCATGAGCTCGAGGTGCACGAACGAGCCGGGAAACCCCCGTCCCTCGCGCACTTCGGTCACGATCGCCCGGCTGACGACGTCGCGGCTCGCGAGGTCCTGGACGTGCGGGGCGTACCGGACCATGAACCGCTCGCCGTTCGCGTTCTTCAGGATCCCGCCTTCGCCGCGGGCGCCCTCGGTGATCAGGATGGAGGACTCGAGGAGCGCGGTCGGGTGGAACTGGACGAACTCCATGTCCTTGAGCGCCGCGCCGGCCCGGTACGCCGCCGCGATGCCGTCCCCTGTGCAGGTGTGCGCGTTCGTGGTGCGGCCGTAGACCCGGCCCGCCGGGCCGGTCGCGAGCACCACGCTCTTCGAAGCGATCTCCTCGAACTTCCCGCGCCGGCGGTCGAAGGCGACGATTCCCTGGCACCGTCCGTCACGGACGACCACCGACGTGAGGTCCCACTCCTCGTAGACCGTGCACGTCTCGACGCCGAGCCGCTCGTAGAGGCCCTGGAGGAGGGCGAGCCCGGTCCGGTCCGCCGCGTAGATCGTCCGAGGGAACGCCGCGCCGCCGAATGGCCGCCGCGCGAGCGAGCCGTCCGGCGCCCGGCTGAAGATGGTGCCGAAATGCTCCATCTCGATGACCGTCGGGCCGGCTTCCCGGCAGAAGAATTCGATCGCGTCCTGGTCGCCGAGGTAGTCCGACCCCTTCACCGTGTCGTAGATGTGGGTGTCGACCGAGTCTTCCTTCCCCACCGCGGCGTTGATCCCGCCCTGGGCGGCGCCCGAGTGGGAGCGCAGGGGATGGAGCTTCGAGACGATCGCGACGTC
>DASYOF010000241.1:0-6712 GCA_036007995.1 Thermoplasmata archaeon | reverse complement strand
GTCTCTCGAAGCTCCAGAAGGCGTTCGTCGAGCACGGGGCGACGCAGTGCGGATTCTGCACGCCGGGGTTCGTGATGACCGCGACCGCGCTCCTCCGGGACCGGCCCGGGGCGAGCCGCGCGGAGATCGAACGGGCGATCTCCGGCAACCTCTGCCGATGCACGGGGTTCCTGAAGATCGTGGACGCGATCGAGGCCGCGGCGAAGGAGCCCGCCTAGGATGGCGGCGACCAAGACGCCCCCGTCGTACCGCCTGATCGGCGGACGGATCCCGTACATCGAGGGTCCGCTGAAAGTCACGGGCCGGGCCGAGTACACCGACGACATCAAGCGACCCGGTCAGCTCATCGCGCGTCTCCTCCGGAGCCCGTGGCCCCACGCCCGGATCCGGTCGATCGACGTGACGAAGGCGCGGGCGATGCCGGGCGTCGCCGCGGTCCTGACCGGTGAGAAGTATCCGACCCCGTTCGGCGTGCTGCCGATCACCCACGACGAGACCGCGATCGCGGTCGGCAAGGTCCGCTACATCGGGGACATCGTCGCGGCCGTCGCGGCCGTGGACGAAGCGACGGCGGACCGGGCGCTCCAGGCGATCGTCGTCGACGTCGAGCCGCTCCCGGAGTACACCGACCCGCGAACGGGCACCGAGAAGGTCGCCGAGCCCATCCACGCACGCGGCCTGAACGGCACGAACATTCAGAAAGAGGTCGTCCAGCACTTCGGCGACGTCGATGCGGCGTTCGCGAAATCGCACGCCTCGGTGCGCGTTCGCGGGACGTTCGCCGGCGTCACGCACGCCTTCACGGAGCCGATGGCGACGATCGCCGAGGCGACGCCCGACGGCCGCCTGACGGTGTGGAGCGCGACCCAGGTCCCGCACTACCTCCATCGCGCTCTCTCCGAGGTGCTCGGCATCCCGATGCACCGGATCCGGGTGATCAAGCCCGAGGTGGGCGGAGGGTTCGGCGGCAAGTCCGATCCCCTTCCCCACGAGATCGTCTGCGCGGCGCTCTCAATCGAAACCGGCCGCCCGGTGAAGCTCCTATTCGACCGGGAGGACGTGTTCGTCACGAACCACGGGCGCCACCCGACCCAGAACGACGTCCGGATCGCGATGGACGCGGACGGCAAGATCCTCGCCTACGACATCGAGGCGCTCATCGACGGGGGCGCCTGGAGCTCGTTCGGCACCGTCACGACGTACTACAACGGCGTCCTGTCGATGGGTCCGTATCGGGTCCCGAACTTCCGATACCGGGGCCGGAGAGTCTACACCACCAAGCCCCCGAGCGGCGCGATGCGCGCCCACGGGGGGACGAACATCCGCTACTCGGTCGAGCTCGCGCTCGACGAACTCGCCGAAAAGCTGCACGTCGACCCGTTCGACCTTCGCGAACGAAACGCGCTTCCCCCGCATTCGACGACGGTGAACCAGTTCCGGATCACGTCGACGTCGTTCGTCAAGTGCCTCCACGCCGCCCGGGAGAAGAGCGGCTGGGACTCGAAGTTCCGGAAGCTGCCGTACGGGAAGGGCGTGGGGCTCGGGTGCGGGTTCTACATCTCCGGCTCGAATTCGCCGATCCATTTCACCCCGAAGATGCCGCAATGCACGGTCCATCTGAAGGCGGACATGGACGGCGGCATCGCGGTCCACTGCATGCAAGCCGACATCGGCCAGGGCTCGAACACGCTCCTCGCCGCGATCGTCGCCGAGGTCGTCGGGGTGGACCTCGAGCGGGTGCACGTGGTCCGCGTCGACTCCGACGTTTCGCCGGTCGACATCGGCAGCTACTCGAGCCGCGTGACGTTCATGATGGGGAACGCGGCCCGCCAGGCCGCGGAATCGCTCCGGGACCAGCTGCTCCACGCGGCCGCCCGTATCACCGGCTATCCGCCGGAGAAGCTCGAGGTCGGCCTCGAACGGATCTCGGTCCGCCATGGGCCGGACGTGACGGTGACGTACCTCGAAGCTCTCCACGGAGCGATGGAACGCACCGGCGCCCTCCTCGCGACCGGATCGTACTCCTCGCCCCCGATGGGCGGCGATTTCAAGGGCGCCCGCGCCGGGACCGCCCCCGCCTATTCGTTCGCCGCGTACGTCGCGCAGGTTGACGTCGACGTCGAGACCGGCATCTACCGGGTCGAGAAGGTCTGGGCCGCGTTCGACTGCGGCCGCGCGTTGAACCGGCTCGCGGTCGAGGGCCAGATCGAGGGGTCGATCCACATGGGCCTCGGCCAGCTGATGGGCGAGGCGATGAACTACCGCGGTTCGCGCCTGATGAACCCGTCGCTGCTCGAATACAAGATCCCGATGCCGCAGCAGATGCCGGCGGTCGAGTGCCTGCTCGTCGGGGACGATGACCCCGAGGGACCTTTCGGCGGCAAGGAAGCCGGAGAAGGTCCCCTGATCGCGACCCTCCCCGCGGCGGGAAACGCGCTCTACGATGCCGTTGGGGTCCGGTTCTACGACCTGCCGATCACCCCGGAGAAGGTCGTTCGGGGCCTGGAGCTCCGTCATCAGGCCGGACGACCGTGGAAAGGAGACGGCTGATGCACCTCGACCCGTTCGAGCTCCACCGGCCCACAACGATCGACGAGACGGTCGCGCTCGCCGGCCGGCTCGCCCCGGACGTCGACTACCTCGCCGGAGGCACGGACCTCTTGCCGAACTACAAGATGCGGCTCAACGTCCGGGCGAACCTGATCGCGCTCGAGGACGTCTCCGAGCTCCGGGGACTCTCGCTCGAACGCGTGGGGGCGATGGTCCGCCTGTCGGAGCTCGAGGCGGACCCGGCGTTCGCGTCCGCCTTCCCGGGCGTGGCGGAGGCGGCGGGCGAAGTCGCGACCCCGCTCGTCCGCGCGAGCGGGACCCTCGGCGGCAACCTCCTCGTCGAAACCCGGTGTTTCTTCTTCAACCAGACGTACCCGTGGCGCGAGAGCCTCGGCTTCTGCCTGAAGGCGGACGGCGACAAGTGCCACGTCGTCCCGCAGAAGGAGAAGTGCTACGCGACCTTCTCCGGAGACCTGGCGCCGAGCCTCGCCGTCGTGGACGCCGAGGCGGAGATCGCCGGACCGTCCGGCCGCCGACGGGTCCCGGTCGCGAAACTGTACGACCTCTCCGGCGACGGGATCCGACGCCACCACCTCGGTCCCGGGGAGCTCATCGTGGCGGTCCACTTCCCGAAGGAGTCGCAGGGGTTGCGCGCGACGTACCGGAAGCTCCGGATCCGCCCGTCGTACGACTTCCCGGAGCTCGGGGTGGCCGTCGCCGCCCGGCGAGGCCCGGACGGCCGGGTCGAGCGTCTCGCCCTGGCTCTCGGCGGGCTCGAGACGTATCCGCGACGGTTCGACGAACTCACGGCCCCGCTCGTCGGCACCGTGCCGACCGCGGCCAGCGTGCGCGCGATGGCCGATGCGGTCCAGAAGGCGGTCCGGCCGGTCCACAACACGTTCCTCGCCGCGGAGTACCGGAAGAAGATGTCCGGCGTCTTCGTCCGGCGCGCGACCTCGGACGTGCTCGGCCTCGGCGAGGCCGCCCGATGAGCCATCCGCCGTCGTTCGAGCTCGTCGAGGCCGACCGGCTGAAGATCCACGAGGAGATCGACCCCGCCCACGTCGCCCGGATCGTGGCCGCGCTCCGGACCGACGGCGTCGTCATCGAGCCGATCTGGGTCGCGAAGGACTCGCACGTCGTGTTGAACGGCCACCACCGGCTCGCCGCGCTCCGCGAGCTCGGGGCCGTCCGGGTTCCCGCGTGGGTGTTCGACTACGATTCCGAGGACGTCCTGCTGGACCGGTGGAACGAAGGGCCGCCGCTCGCGAAGCCGGAGGTCGTCGCCCGGGCGCACGCCGGCCGGCCGTTCCCCCCGAAGACCACGAAGCACACGATCCGGCGGACGCTGCCGAACCGACCGACCCCGCTGGCGGAGCTCGGCGTGGTCGTGCCGGGTCAGGCGCCCTCGGCCGGACGGTCGCTCCCGCGGGCGCCGACGTCGGACCCCCCGTAGGGGAGCGGCCACCGGCCGTCGGCGAACCGCCGGACCGCTTCGGCGAGCAGTCGCCGCTCGCGGGCCTGCGTCTTCTGCTGGAGCGTCGCGACGGTCTCCGCGGCCTCGAGCGGGAATCGGTCCTGGATCAGGACCGGCCCCGCATCCACGTCCGGCGTCACGAGGTGCACCGTCGCCCCGCTCTCCCGGTCGCCGGAGGCGAGAATGCTCTCGTACACCCGGTGGCCGTACTGCCCCGGACCACCGTGCCGCGGGAGGAGCGAGGGGTGGACGTTGATCGTGCGCCCCGCCCAGCGCTCGAGGAGCGGTGGCGGCAGGATCGAGAGGAAGCCGGCGAGCACGACGAGTTCGACCGACGCCGCGGTCAGCGCCTGGTCGAGCTCGGCGGACCACTCGTCCGCCGGACGTCCGCGCGCCCGGACCACGACGTACTCGAGGCGGTGGCGGGCGGCGACCGCGGCCGCGGGCGCGTCCGGCCGGTCCGCGACGACGAGCGCGATCCGTGCCGGGATCGACTCGCGCTCCACCGCCTGCGCGAGCGCGTCGAGCGTCGTGCCGGTGCCCGAGACGAGCACGGCGACCGAAAGCGGCGGCGCCAACCGACTCGCCCCGCTCAGAAGACGGTCGCGGAGGTGAAGCGGAACCCGGCGGTCACGAGCGCGGGGCACGTCACCGACTGGACGCCCCGCTCGTCGCTGAACCGGTGGCGGGTCCGGCCGACCGCCTCGGTCGCGCGGAGCGCGTCGAGGACGCTCTGCGTGAACCGAAGGTTCCGGACCGGCCCGACGATCTCGCCCCGGCGGACCCGGTACGTCCCGTCGCGGGTCATGCCGGTGATGACCCCGCGAGCGGGGTGGACGATCCGGACGTAGTGGAATCGGGTCACGATGAGGCCGTTCCCGAGGAGCTGCGCGAGCTCCTCGTCCGAAACCGGCTCCTTCGACCGGAGCA
This sequence comes from Thermoplasmata archaeon, assembly GCA_036007995.1. Classification (GTDB taxonomy): domain Archaea; phylum Thermoplasmatota; class Thermoplasmata; order Lutacidiplasmatales; family UBA184; genus Lutacidiplasma. The sequence continues at coordinate 1,755 of DASYOF010000241.1, read as the reverse complement.
CGAGGCTCGTCGGGACCGGCCCCCACTCGCCGTACGGCGACTCCGGCGGGAGCGCGTGGCCCGTGAGGCGGGACCCGAGATGGCCGGCGGTCACGAGGTCGGTGACCGCCGGGCCGACGACCCCACGGTCGATGAGCGCGAGCCGGCGCTTCGGCGTCCCTTCTTCGTCGAAGGCGTTCGGAAGACCGAGGGGGGACCGCCCGTCGTCGGCAAGGGTGAGTTCCTCCGGGAAGAACCGCTTCCCGCGCTTCGACTTGAGGCAGCTCCATCCCTCCTCCTCGCCGTGGCCGGAGAACCCGAGGTGGCCGAGGAACGCGATCATCTCCTGCGCGGCGGCGCCGCCGAGGAGCACGCGGTACGACCCCGGCTTCGCGGCTTTCGGTGCGTCGCGGGGCATCCGCGCGAGCGCCTCGGCGCCGAGCGCGGCGGTGTCGAGCTTCCCCGCGTCCCAGTGCGAGCCCTCGGCCCACCCGGAGACCGGCGGGTCGTCGGCCGGTCGTTCGACGAGGACGGACGCCTGGCTCGCCGTGCGGACGCCGCTCACCGAGCGGCCCGAGGTGTTCGCGACCGCGAGCGTCTGGGTTCCGGCATGGACCGCTCCCGAGACCCGGAAGCCGTCGTCGTCCGCGCGCGCGGACTCGAGCGCGCGTTCGGCGAGCCGGCCGACCGCCTCCGGCACCAGCGCCGCGGTGGCCCGCGAATACGGAACGGGACGTGCGTGACCGTCGGCCGGGAACGGTCCGACTCGGTGGTCGACCGGTGCGATCGAGGCGAGCGCGACCGCGTCCCGCACGACCCGGGCGAGCCCGGCCGGGGATGTGTCGGTCGTCGTCGCGATGCCGAGCCGCTGATCCTTGGCGACCCGGAGCGAGACCGAGCGGCTCTCCTCGACGTGCGGCTGGTGGACGTGGCCGTTCGCAAAGCGCATCGTCGTCCATCCCTCCGACCGAACCCGGACGTCGCCGGCGACGCCCGGCGGCAGTCGGCCGAGCACGCGGGCGGCCACCGTTTCGAGATGGGATGGCCGAATCGCCATGGCTAGCCTCCCCGGACCCGGACGTTGCGGAATCGGCCCGCGGGGGAGCCGTGGCCGACCCGGGCGGCCTGGATCGGCTGGCCCTTCCCGCAGTTCGGGATTCCCCAGAGGTGCCAGGTGGAGCGGTCGCCCGCGGCGTCGAGCGAGCCCCAGAACGCCGGCGTCATGCCCGAGTAGATCGGGTTGCGGACGAGCGGGCCGAGCTCGCCGTTGACGATCCGACGGCCGACCTCCGTGCCGAACTGGAAGTTGAGCCGTTTGTCGTCGATCGACCACGACCGGTTGGTCTCGAAATAGACGCCGTCGCCGACCCCTTCGAGAAGCTCCTCGAACGAGTGGTCGCCCGCTGCGAGGTCGACGTTCGTCATGCGGATGAGCGGCGTGCGGTCGTAGCCGCCGGCCCTCGCCGTCGCACCGGATCGCGGTAGTCCGAGCGCCGCGGCGGTCTCCCGGTTCGTGAGGAATCCCGCAAGGCGCCCGTGGTCGACGAGCGTGGTGCGGGCGGCGGGACATCCTTCGTCGTCCCAGCCGAACGTCCCGAGGCCGGCCGCCTCGGTCGCGTCGGCGACGATCGTCATCGCGTCGGAACCGTATTGGAGCGTCCCCCGGTCGGTCGGAGCCAGGAACGAGGTGCCCGCGAAGCCCGCCTCGCTGCCGAGGACCCGGTCGAGCTCGGTCGCATGCCCCACCGATTCGTGCACCTGGAGGGCGAGTTGGTC
>DASYOF010000240.1:0-1790 GCA_036007995.1 Thermoplasmata archaeon | reverse complement strand
CTTCCTGAGCCGCCCGTTCGTCCGGATGACGAACACGTTCGTCGAACCCGGGGACTGGACCCTCGACGAGCTCGTCAAGGAAGCGAAGAACGGGCTCCTGTTGCAAAACTGCACGAGCGGGATCGAGGACCCCCTCGGCGGTCAGATGCAGATCAAGGTGAAGAAGGCGCGTCGGATCGTGAACGGTGAACTCGGCGCGGTCGGCCCGTCGATGGCGCTCTCCGGGAAGGTCCTGGAGTTCCTGAAGGGGATCCGCGGGGTCGGGAAGGCCGACGAGTTCGAGATCTCCCCCGGGTACTGCGGCAAGGGCCACACCGACCTGATCCCGGCCGGGACCGGCGGCACCTACCTGCTCTCCCACGCGCTCGTGGGGCCGGCATGAGCGACCCCACGTTCGGCTCGGAGACGGCGTTCCGGGCGGCGGACGAGATCCGCCGCCGCGGGCTTAGCGGAGCCTGGGACATCTTCGGCGAGCGGGCCGAGCGGTTCGAGGTGCACCTGAACGGGACGACCCGCGAGATGTTGCGCGCCCCGATCCGTCTCGAAGGCATCGGCCTCCGGGTGCTCCGACCGCACGACGGGAAGCTCGGGGTCGGGTTTGCCGCGACGTCCGACCGGTCGCCCGAGTCCCTGGCCCTCGCCGTGGAGAACGCCGAGGCGACGGCCCGGTTCTCCCGGTTTCCGGCCGCCCAAGCGGAGCTGCCGGCGAAGGCCCCCGCGTCGTCCTCCGTCGATTCGGTCGACCGGGCGGCGTGGGCAAAGCCGCTCGAGTCGCTCGAGGCGTACGTTCACGACCTTGCGAGCGCGTTCGAGGGCCGGACCGACGTCGTGGCGAGCTTCGGCTCGGTCCACCTGACGCTCGCGGAATCGACCCTCGCCAATTCCGCCGGGCTCGAGCACCGGGCCGCTCGGACGCTCGTCGACCTCGAGATCGCGGTCAAGGCGTTCGGGGGCCCCGAAGGCCGCCCCCCCGGGGAATACTGGGTCACGGCGCACAGCGTCCGGCTCGACCCCAGCCACTTGAAGGCCGACGTGGACGCGTGGTGCGCCCGGGCGAAGGACGTCCGGATCGCGAAACCGCCCCACGCCGGCGAGCAGACCGTCGTTCTTCCGCCCCGGGTGTTGACGGACGTGCTCCCGGAGATCCTGAGCTTCCGCCTTTCGGGCACGGCCGCCATCCGCGGCATCACCCCGAAAGCCGGGGAATCCATCGGAACCGAACGGGTGAATATCTGGAACGACCCGCGGTTTCCGTTCGGGATCGGGTCGTCCGCGGTGGACGACGAGGGGACCCCGACGGCGAAGCAGGCGCTCGTGACGTCGGGACGGGCCGAGGGGACGTTGTTCGACCTCCTGCACGGGAGCGCGACCGCCCACCCCTCGACGGGCAGCGGCCTCCGCGAGACGATGTCGTACCCGAGCTGGGACTTCTTCACCCTCGCGCCGAACCCGATGGCGACGACGCTCGTGGTCGGAGGCGGGGATGTCGCGTCCGACGCCGAGCTCGCGGAGGTCGCCGGGGAAGGGATCTGGGTCGACCAGCTCGGGTACGCCTTCCCCGACCCGCTGAGCGCCGCGTTCGGGGGCGAGATCCGGATCGGGTACCGGATCCACCATGGGAAGATCGCCGAGCCGCTCCGGGGCGGCACCGTCGGCGGGGTGGTGGTCGGAGGCGCCGGCGAGCGGTCGGTCCTGAACTCGGTGGTCGCGCTGGGCCGCCCGACGCAGCTCACGGCCCACCTGTCGTGCCCGGCGCTCGTGGTGGAGAAGATGGGCGTCGGCGGCGCCGA